>JAFLSH010000263.1 GCA_022511055.1 Prevotella sp.
TGCATTAATCATATTTTGCGGTGAGAAAATCAAAAAAGGCGGGTGATTATTTGAAAAAAAATGTATCTTTGCAACCTAAAAGCAACTAATATACTAAAACTATATATCAAGCAATGGAGACGAAAAAGTGTTTTTTTGCTGTTGACCTCGGTGCCACCAGTGGCCGCACGATTATTGGCCACATTGCCGGCGGCCGGTTTGATTTAGAGGAGATTACCCGCTTCCCTAACAACCTGATAGAGCAGGGCGGGCATTATTATTGGGATATCTATGCGCTCTACTTCGAGATTATCCGCGGCCTGAAGGAAGTGGCCAAGCGGGGGCTCAGCATTACGTCTATTGGCATTGACACCTGGGGCGTTGATTTCGTGTTCGTTGGTGCTGATGGCGCTATTCTGCGCGCTCCGCGGGCTTACCGTGACCCCATTACCTTCGATGCCATGGATGACTATCTGAAGCATGTCATTTCCAGAAAGGAAGTCTATGACATAACGGGCATACAGTTCATGAATTTCAATTCCATCTTCCAGCTCTACGCCATGAAACGTGAGCAGAACACCGCTTTCATGCAAGCCCAGAAGATACTGTTCGTGCCTGATGCCCTGTCGTGGATGCTAACGGGTAACGAAGTGTGCGAATACACCATTGCTTCCACTTCCCAGCTTCTTGACCCGCGCACTAAGCAGCTCGATGAGCGCCTGCTGGCCTCGCTGGGGCTTTCGCGCTCGAAGTTTGGCAAGATGGTGCAGCCCGGCACCTGCATCGGTGTGCTGACCGATGAGGTCCAGCGGCTTACCGGCCTCGGCCCTGTGCCCGTGATAGCCGTGGCCGGCCATGACACTGGCTCTGCCGTGGCCGCCGTGCCTGCCAAGGATGAGAAATTTGCCTATCTCTCCAGCGGCACATGGTCGCTGATGGGCATAGAGACCAAAGATGCCATTATCAATGACCTTTCCTACGAGCGCAACTTCACTAACGAGGGCGGTGTCGAAGGCACTACCCGTTTCCTGAAGAACATCTGCGGCATGTGGCTCTATGAGCGCTGCCGCCTGGAGTGGCCTGAAGAGGTGCGCAGGCTGAGCCACCCCGAACTGCAAGGCTCTGCCATGCAGGTAGAGCCGTTCCGCTCTATCATCAACCCTGATGACCAGGTGTTCGCCGCTCCCGCCAGCATGATAGGCGCCATTCAGCAGTACTGCCTCAACACTAACCAGTATGTGCCTGAGACCCCGGCCGAGATATGCCGCTGCATCTTCGACTCGCTGGCGCTTCGCTATCGCCAGGTGTTCCAGTGGATGAAGGAGTTTGCGCCGTTCCGCCTTGAAGCACTCCATGTCATCGGCGGCGGCTCGCTTAACAAGTACCTGAACCAGTTTACCGCCAACAGCACCGGCGCTACCGTGCTGGCCGGCCCGCAGGAGTGTACGGCCATTGGCAATATCATGTTGCAGGCCAAGTCGGCCGGGCTGGTCAGCGATATCTGGCAGATGCGCCAGATTATTGCCAACAGTGTCGACCTTGTTCGCTATGAGCCTGAGGACCAGGAGGCATGGGCCAAGGCTTACGACAAATATTTGTCCGTGCTTCAGGTTGCGGAAGCAAGGACACAGAAAGGCTGAACGGCCTTGGATGCGCAAGAAACAAGAATTTATAATCATAATCGTTAAACAACTGGGTAGTCGTTCCGACACCCTCCCTCTGACTTAGGGGGCTAAAAAGACAAAAAGAATATGGCAAAACCGTTAGTTGAGACTAAAGCTCGCGTGGGTGTGTTCTCCATAGCACTGGGGGCATATCTGCCGCAATTCCCGCAACTCGTGCCCGAGTTTGAATCACAGTATGCAGCTTTCAAGAAGACGCTGCCCGACACTATCGAGGTCGTTGACGGTGGCATGGTGACTACCAAGGAGCAGTCCATGGCTGCCGGCGACAAGTTCCGTGCCGCTGATGTAGACCTGGTTATCTTGCAGATGCTGACCTACTGCACCTCTTACAACATGCTGCCCGCCGTGCGCGACATTGATGTGCCCGTGGTCATAGTCAATGTGCAGAAGAAGCTGGCTCCCGACTACGCGAAGACAGACATTCCCACGTGGCTGGGCGAGCTGTATGCCTGCGGTGCCATTGGCGAGATGGTGGCCGACCTGAACCGTGCCGGCAAGCGCTCGGCGGTGATTACCGGCGTTGTTGAGGGCGGTGACCCCGGCGTGCAGGCCGAGATTGAGGACTGGTGCCGTGCCGCCCAGGTGCGCCGCCGCTTCCGCGACACGAATATCGCACAGATTGGCCGCCCCTATCCGGGCATGATGGACCTGTATATCGATGAGACCAACCTCTATCACCGCATGTTTGTCTATACCAAGCAGTTCGACTGGGAGAAGATGTGGGCCATTGCCGACAATATCACTGATGAGGCGGCCATTCGCGCCAAGGCACAGGACATTCTCGACACATTCGACATAGAGGGTGGCGGCACCATCGAGAAAGTCTGGGATATGGCAAAATACGTGGTGGCTTTCGAGCAGTGGGTCAAGGATGAGAAGCTGGGCATGATAGCTTCCCACTACGATGGCTTTGCGCAGGGCGTTGCCGGCAAGCTCGACTCCATGCTCATTCCCGCTTTCTCCATGCTTATCAAGCAGCACACGGCCTGCGCCGTGGAGGGCGACATGAAGGTGGCCATGGCCATGTCTATTCTCAAGACCATTTCTGGCACAGGCACGCTGGCCGAGATGTATTCCATCGACTTCCCGAAGGACATCTGCATCATTGGCCACTCCGGCTCAGGCGACTTCGACATCTCTCAGGCCAAGAAGCCGACCATGAAGATTGTGCCCGTGTTCCACGGCAAGAGCGGCGGTGGCTATCTGACCCAGTTCTATCCGCCGACAGGCCCTGTCACCTACCTGGCCATTACCCAGGACAAGAACGGCGTGTTCAAGTTCGTGGTGGCTGAGGGTGTCAACGAAGATGGCCCCATCTTCACCTTTGGCGATACGAATATGCGCACCAAGTTCTCGCTTCCGTGCCGTGAGTTTGTCAACAAGTGGAGCGAGGCAGGCCCCACCCACCACATGGCTGCTGCCGTTGGCCACCACATTGACACGATTCTGAAGGTAGCCAAGATTTTCAATGTTGAGTGTGATGTAGTGTGCCGCTAACCGTTTTGCAATTATGGAAAGTAACAAAGGAAGTCTGAAGAGTACGATTGCCGTATCTCTCAAC
>JAFLSH010000264.1 GCA_022511055.1 Prevotella sp.
AGCTGCGCTCGTTTGTGAAGCTGGAGCTGTGCCATGCCATTCAGGAGCATTTCCCCGAGGCAGAGGCCGTGGCCGGCGTGGCCACCGGCGCCATAGCCCAGGGCGCGCTGGTGGCCGAAGAGCTGGGGCTGCCCTACTGCTACGTGCGGCCGAAGCCGAAAGACCACGGCATGGGCAACCAGGTGGAAGGCCAGCTGGAGCAGGGCGCCAAGGTGGTAGTGGTCGAAGACCTCATTTCCACGGGCGGCTCTTCGCTGAAGGCAGTCGAGGCGCTCCGCCAGTACGGCGTTGAAGTCATCGGCATGGTGGCCTCGTTCACCTATGGCTTCCCCGTGGCCGAGGAGGCATTCCGCGAGGCCGGCGTAGAGCTGATAACGCTCAGCAACTACGAGGCTGTCGTTGAGGAAGCCGCCAAGACGGGCTACATAGCCGAGGCCGACAAGGCGGTACTGGCCGAGTGGCGCAAGTCACCATCGACGTGGAAACAGCAGTAAACCGCAAGACATAACCAAAAACAGCATATTACAACAGTGGGACTATTCGACAACAACACCAAGTTTGAGAGCAGCATCAAGCAGATACCCTATTCGCAGCAGGCTGTCTACGACAACATCAGTGACCTCAGAAACCTCGAGAAAGTGCGCGACCGCGTGCCCGAGGACAAGGTGAACGACTTCGCATTCGACCAGGACACGGTCAGCCTGAACGTGCCGCCTGTGGGCGAACTGAAGCTGCGCATCTGCGACCGCGAAGCGCCCAAGTGCGTGAAGTTCGAGACGGTGCAGTCGCCCGTGCCGTTCAATGTGTGGATTCAGGTGCTGCCCGTAGACGAGCAGAACTCGAAGATGAAGGTGACGGTGAAGGCCGAGCTGAATCCGCTCATCAAGGGCATGGTGGCAGGCCCGCTGCAAGACGGCGTGGAGAAGATTGCCGACGCACTGGCACAGGTACACTATGTATAACCACCCCGACTGCCGGGAAGCCTATTAGGACATGAAACTCTGGGAGAAAGACTTTGAAATCAACAAGGAGATAGAGCGCTTCACCGTGGGCCGCGACCGCGAGATGGACCTCTATCTGGCCCGTTACGACGTGCTGGGCTCCATGGCCCACATTACCATGCTCGAGAGCATCGGCCTGCTCGGCAAAGACGAGCTGCCGCCGCTGCTGGCCGAGCTGCGCGCCATCTACGAGACGGCCGAGCGCGGCGAGTTCACGATTGAAGACGGCATCGAGGATGTACACTCGCAGGTCGAGCTGATGCTCACCCGCCGGCTGGGCGACATGGGCAAGAAGATACACTCCGGCCGCTCGCGCAACGACCAGGTGCTGGTAGACCTGAAGCTCTTCACCCGCCACGAGCTGATGCAGGTGGCCGACGGCGTGAAGGCGCTGTTCGATGCGCTGATACGGAAGTCCGACCAGCACCGCGACACGCTCATGCCCGGCTACACCCACCTGCAGGTGGCCATGCCCTCATCCTTCGGCCTCTGGTTTGGCGCCTACGCCGAGAGCCTCTGCGACGACATGCTCTTCTTGCAGGCCGCCTACCGCATGACCAACCGCAACCCCCTCGGCTCGGCCGCCGGCTACGGCTCTTCGTTCCCGCTCGACCGCACCATGACCACCCGCCTGCTCGGCTTCGACACGATGGACTACAACGTGGTCTACGCCCAGATGGGGCGCGGCAAGATGGAGCGCAACGTGGGCTTCGCCCTGGCCACCATCGCCGGCACGCTGGCCAAGCTCGCCTTCGATGCCTGCCTGTTCAACTCGCAGAACTTCGCGTTTGTCAGGCTGCCCAAGGAGTGTACCACCGGCAGCAGCATCATGCCGCACAAGAAGAATCCCGACGTGTTCGAGCTGATACGCGCCAAGGCCAACAAGCTGCAGGCGCTGCCGCAGCAGGTAACACTCATCATGAACAACCTGCCCGTGGGCTACTTCCGCGACCTGCAAATCATCAAGGAGGTCTTTCTGCCCGCCTTCGACGAGCTGAAGGACTGCCTGCAGATGGCGGCCTACATCATCAACCGCATTGAGGTGAACGACCATATACTCGACAACCCGATGTACGACCCGATGTTCTCCGTTGAAGAGGTCAACCGCCTGGCCGCCGCCGGCCTTCCCTTCCGCGATGCCTACAAGAAGGTGGGGCTCGACATCGAGGCGGGCCGCTTCACCCCCGACAAGAACATCCACCACACCCACGAAGGCTCCATCGGCAACCTCTGCAACGAGCAGATACGCCAGCTGATGCAGCAGACACTCGACGGTTTCCACTTCGAGCGTGTCACCGAGGCCGAAAACCAGCTGCTGGGCCGATGAAAAACCGCCTCCGCCCGCTTCTGCTCAGCCTCCTCTGCCTGCTCTGCGCCTGCACGCCGGCCGAGCAGGAGTTCAGCGTGGACTACCCCGTGGCCTTCACCTTCAACACCACGCTCCACCCCGCCAGCCTGCTCGCCCGCCTGCCCGAGAACTCCAATGCCTTCGTCATTGTCGAAGCCGCCAACCAGCAGGGCGCATGGCGCTTGCAGCTGACATCGAGCGGCGGCGAGACCGAGACCCTGCTGCTCAGTACCGACCGCGAGAACAACAGTGTACAGGCACTTGGCGCCAACAACAGCATTATCGTGGGCTGCCTGTTTGCCGCCACGGGCACCGACTCGCCCTACCTCTACGTGGCCTACGACCGCCAGTGCCGCTACTGCCTGGAACACGGCACAACGCGCAACGTTCCCCTCAACTTCACGCCCACCGCCCTCGCGGTCACTTGCGCCCGCTGCGAGCGCACCTACCACCTCAGCACCGGCACCAGCACCGACGGCCACCGGCTCTACACCTACCACGCCCGCTACAACCCCGCCAACGGACTGCTCTCCGTCAGCAACCGCTGAGCGGCGAAGCCGCGCCCGTCAGGCCATACGCGCGCGTATATAGTAGCCATACAAACTGGATGCCCTGCACCCCCGACACCCCCAACACCCAATGCTTGTAACTGTCTGATTCTCAATGGGCATTTTCGGCCATTTGGGTGTAGGGGCAGAAAATCACCCCACACCCCAATCTGCACCCTGGGTGTTGGGTAGGGTGTTGGGCTATTTGATACCCAACACCCCAAATGACTACAAATAGCCACTGAAATTCAGCCACTTACGAGCGCGGGGTGTAGGGGGTGTTGAGGGTGTTGGGCAGTCAGCTTGTATGGCTACTATA
>JAFLSH010000265.1 GCA_022511055.1 Prevotella sp.
AAAAAAAACGTCTGAAGGGAGCATCGCTGCCGCCTTCAGACTCTGCATAGTATATAAACTAAAACTTTTTCTAATCTACCATTCGTTTATGTAGTGGTCATCCGTCTCACGCTGCGCCTACTTCTTTCGCGGTTTTTCAACTTTTTCTAACCTGAAGTCGCAGGCCGAGAACCACTGCGAGGCGCAGGGCTGGCCGGTGAAGGGCTCATCGGTGCTGACACCGTAGGCTATGCTGTCGGGCTGCGAGACGACAATGTCGTCTATCACAATCTGGCACCAGCCGTAGCCCTTGCCGTGGTTGGCGGCGGCAGTCTGGCGCATCCGCTCTGCCTCGGGGCCCGTGGCCAGCGAGTCTGTCAGCAGCGCCTGCTCGAAGATGTCGCCGCCCTTGTTGCCGTAGGCAGGTATCTCCTTCAGGTGCTTCTCGCTCTCGCCGCTCAGGGCATAGATGAACACACCGCGACCCTGGGCACGTGCCACGCAGGTGAGGCGGTAGCGGCCGGGGGCGACTGCCTCCTTGCGCTCTGCCTGGTAGATTTCCATGCACTCATCGTTGAAGGCGTCAAGGTAGCGCATGTTCCTGTCGCCTGTGTAATACTCATTCTCAGAGGTGTAGCGGCGGCCGCAGTTCTCGTGCTTCAGCAGTGTCCAGCCGCCTTGTTGCAGATAGTGCTTGTCGCTGGCGCTCATGGGTACACCCTGATAGCTGTATTTCTCGTTTATCTCCCGCTTGTGTTGCTCGTTGGCCGTCTCGCTCATCGCAATGGTGCAAGGCACAAGGCAGCAGAGGGCGGCTATCCAGAGCGCTATCCAGACTATGCGCTGCCAGATGCCCATCGGCTGCGTCTTTCCCGTCAGAGACAGTATCATGTGAATGATGGCGTAGATGGGAATGAGCATCAGCATGAACAGCGAGATGCCGAACAGCACCACCGCCAGCGGGTTTTGCCGGTAGATGTCCGGCACTCCAGACTCCTCGAAGTTCGGCATCGTGCCGGTGAATATCATCACCAGTGCCACGAGCGCACACAGGAAGCCGATGCAGAGCGCAATGCCCACGAGAACGGCCAGGGCAATGAAGAGGCCGAACCCCAACTTCAGCAGAAAGGAGACCGTGAGGCGCAGCAGGGTGGGGCGGCGCTCAGGCTGCCGGTCCTTGTCTACCACCACGTCTGCCAGGTTCTGCGGCGTTACCTCGCGGGCCATCATCTGCAGCTTCTGCTCCGGGGTCTTGGCCTCAGGCAGCACAATGGCCAGAACAAGGTACATCAGGAATCCGGCGCCGTAGCACAGCGTCAGGACTACGGTCGCCAGTCGCCAGATGGTGGGGTCGGTGCCCGTGTAGGCCGCTATGCCCGAAAGCACGCCCGCCACCATCTTGTCGTTGGGGTTGCGGTAGAGCCGCTTGCCCGAGGTCCTTGAGCGCATGTTGTCGACAAAGCTCTGCCAGCCGATGTGCCCCGGCCGCTCGCCCTCCTCGCCGGTCAGCTGCTCAGGCTCGCCGATGCGGGTGATGATTTCCTTCACGTGGTCGATGGTGATGGCCTCAACGCCCCGCTGCCGCAGCTCGTCAAACAGCTCGGCGATGCGCGCCTCTATGTCGTCGACAATCTCGTCGCCGCCCTCCTGTCTGCCGAATGATGAGCGGAGCGACTCGATATAATGTTGCAGCAGCTTGTAGGCATCCTCGTCTATCTGGAACAGGCGGCCGCAGAGATTGATGGTAATGTTCTTTTTCATTGTTCTGTAAGTTGATTGGTAAAGTTAATGTTCTTGAGATAACTGACTGTGTTAGAGAGTTCTGTCCAGGCTTCCTCGAGCCCTTTCAGGAATTGCACGCCCTCGGCGCTGAGAGCGTAGTACTTGCGGGGCGGCCCCTGTGTCGACTCCTGCCACTCATAGGTCAGCAGCCCGTCGTTCTTCAGCCTCGTCAGCAGCGGGTAGAGCGTGCCCTCCACCACCAGCAGCTCGGCTTTCTTCAGCTGCTGGATAATGTCGCTGGCATACGAAGGCCGGTGTTCCAGCAACAGCAGTACACAGTACTCCAGCATGCCCTTGCGCATCTGCGATTTTGCGTTTTCAATGTTCATGAGTTCACGTTTTTTTGATGATTAGTTCACGTTTTTCTAATGATTACGGTGCAAAGGTAAGCAAAAACTTAGTACTATGCAATACAAAGTATTAGGTTTTTGCAAAGAATTAGGCAATATTAACAAATCGGCGGGGAAATCCCCGCCCTCTTCGGGCTTCCCTTGCAGCTGATGCCGGGTTTGCCGGTCGGAAACAGGTCAGGGAAAACAGAAAAAGACCGCCCTCAGTCGTGTGGCGGTCTTTCATGCATCTTTTCGGCGGGTTTACAGATATGCCATCAGCACATCCCACACGGCAATGATATGGCAGATGCTGCCCGCAAGCACAAAGAAGTGGAACACGCTGTGCATGTATCGTTTCTTGTTCAGCGAGTAGAACGCGGCTCCCGTGATGTAGCACACCCCCTCGGCGATAATCCAGACAAGGGCGGCCGTAGAGACCGCATCGACAAGCGGCTTGAAGGCCACCAGCACGCTCAGCCCCATGCCAACGAAGCAGAACGTCTCGAGGTGTGAGTGGTCCTTGAGCCTGATGAAGCTCACAATGGTGCCCGCAATGGCACAGGCCCACACGAAGCCGAACAGCCCCCAGCCCCAGTAGCCGTCAGCCCGCAGGGCGACCAAGGTCAGCGGCGAGTACGAGCCGGCAATGTGCCAGTAGATGGCGGCGTGGTCCCACTTGCGCAGCCGCTCCTTCCATTTCGAGCGGCCGGGCAGCGCGTGGTAGATGGTCGAGGCGGCGTAGGAGGCTAACATGCCGAAGAGGTAGAGGCACACCCCCAGTCGCGCCCACGGGTTGTCGCCCTTGAACGCCATCACCAGGAACACAATGCCGAAAGCCACGCCCATCACGATTCCCCCGGCATGGCTCCATGCGTTCCACAACTCCTCCTTATGCGTATATCTGATTGCCATCAACAATAAGGCTCGCCATACGTAGCCTTGAGTTCGTTAATATTGAGTTCGAATGCTATGGTAAACCTTCATCTGTCTCCAATTTCTGTCTCCATAAGGCAATTCTTTAATATTCTCGTTGCAAAGATACAAAGTTATTTCCGAACTTCCAAATAAATGTGACACAAAAGAT
>JAFLSH010000266.1 GCA_022511055.1 Prevotella sp.
GGGTGTCGGGGGTGTCGAGGGTGTGGGGTGGTCAGGATGATTCCGTACTATATATGCGCGCGCGAGGTAAGGGGGTAGGTGTAGTAGGTATGGTAGGTTTAGTAGGTGCAGTAGGCAGAAAAGGGGAAAGTCCGCGAGTTTCGGGAAATAGTCATGGAGTATTTTTTCTAAAGCGGCGCTTTTCGGGCAAAACTCATGGAGTTTCGGGAAATAGTCACGGAGTAATTTTCCTAAAGCGGTGCTTTTCGGGCAAAACTCACGGAGTTTTTGGCAAAAGTCCGTGAGTTTTTGGCAATAATTGGCGAGTTTTTGCCGATGAAATGGGCACTTTTGGGAATAGCGGTGGCGGTGGATTGCGAGCGATGGCAATCTGGCGGCGAGGGCGGCGACCTGATGGCGAGCGATGCTGTCCGGCGACAAGGGCGGCGAGCGATAGCGACCCGGCGGAGCAAAAACGGAAGTGGGCCGCATCGGTTGTTCCGATGGCGGCCCGCACTTCTTCACTTGCATGTTATGAAAAAATTTGAGAGAAACGAAACTTCACAGTTTCAAGAGTTTTTGTTGTGTGTTTTTACGTTCTAATGACTATTTTAATATTGAGAAAGCGTAGAAAAAAATGTATTCAGTATTTAGGATTGACTGGCGGAATGGCCTGGCTGCTGTCCTCGAACAGATTCTCGGCCCGCATCGGTGCCAGCACGTCAGCCGAGTCGGCGGGCTGCTGGTGGAACTTGGCGTACTCGGCCTTCGGGTCGCTCCACCCGCGGTCCCAGGGTGCCTGCGCGGCATTGCCTAACGTCAGCACTATGGCGACTACGGCGGCGGCCTTGAACAGCGGCATCAGCCGGCTGGTGAGACTGGCCGTGCGCGCCTCAACAACAGGTCGCTGCTCGGTCATGGCCAGCAGGCGCGCATCGAAGTCGTCGCCCAGCGGCTCGGCCTTCTGCGCCTGCTCGGCAAAGAGTGCCTTGTACTTCAGCAGCCAGACAGGAATGTCCTCCTGAGAGAAGAAGGCGCGCAAGATAGCCTCTTCCTGCAATGAGGTTTCGCATTGCCAATAGCGCTCCAGCAGTTGTTCTATGTATTTATAGTCCATAATTCTCGGTTTCAATGTATTGTTGCTTGATGGTCTGTCGGGCTCGGAAGATGTTTACTTTCACCTGTTCCTCACTGATGTCCATTATCTTAGCTATTTCCTTATAGGTTTTGCCCTCAGTGTCGCGCAGCAGCATGATGGTGCGTTGCTTCTCGGGCAGTGTGCCGATGAGCCGGCGTATGAGCGCGATGCGGTCTTGCTGCATGGCCTGCTCCTCGGGGTTTGCGGCGTGGCTGTTGTCGGCCGTCTCGTAGTGGCTGTTGTCCAGGCTCTCGGCCTGGCTTTCCATTTTCCGGGTCTTGTCGAGCGCCAGGTTCCGGCAGACGGTCAGGCAGAAGGCTTCCATGGAGTCTATCTGTTCCCACTGCTCGCGGCGGTTCCACACCTTTATCATCGTTTCCTGCACAACGTCTTCGGCCTCAGCATGGTCGAGAGTAATGCGCAGAGCCAGCCTGTAAAGCTCATTTTTCAGTGGCAAGACATCGCCGGCAAAACTGATTTTCTTCATCCTCTCTATTATTAAGACGAATGAGCAGGGCAAAAGTTACAGGAAAAGCCCGTTTTTTTGAAAATTTTTACTTGATAACGGTGCCGTGCCGGCCGTCAATGGCCGTGGCCAGGGTGATAATGACCTGTTTCACGCCCGCTTCCACGGCGGCCAGGGCGTTCTGAATCTTGGGCAGCATGCCGCCGCTGATGGTGCCGTCGGCCTGATAGCGGCAGAAGTCGGCCCGCGTGATAACGGGAATGACCGAGTCGTCGTCGGCCGGATTGCTGAGTACGCCTTTCTTCTCAAACGAGAAGATGAGCGTCACGTCATAGTAGGGTGCCAGGGCCTTGGCCGTCTCAGAGGCTATCGTGTCGGCATTGGTGTTCAGTATGTGGCCCTGCCCGTCGTGCGTGAGCGGCGCCATGACCGGCGTGATGCCCCGCTCGATGAGCCCGGCCAGCGCCTGCCCGTCGACCCGGTCGACATCGCCCACAAAGCCGAAGTCCACCCCACCCTTCGGCGGGCGGCGGTGGCTGCGAATGACATCCATGTCGGCCCCGGTCAGCCCCAGGGCGTTCACGCCGCCGGCCTGAAGGCGCGCCACCAGATTCTTGTTGACCAGGCCGCCGTAGACCATGGTCACCACACTCAGCATGTCGGCATCGGTAATGCGCCGGCCGTCAACCATCTTCGACTCTATGCCCAGGCTGGCGGCCACCTGCGTGGCACGGCGGCCACCGCCGTGTACCAGCACCTTGCGCCCGGGAATGGCGCTGAAGTCTCTCAGCAACTGCGCCAGCTGTGCCTCGTCTTCAACCACGGCACCGCCGACTTTCACCACAACGACTGTCTCTTTCATCACTCCAAATATGTATATCCGTAAAGCCCCGAGCGATAGGTACTCAGGAACTCCTTGCCCTCTTCAAGCGTAATCTTGCCCTGCTTCACACTCTTGGTGACCCAGACCTCAAGCTGGCGCACCAGCTTCTTCGAGTCGTACTGCACGTAGTCAAGCACCTCGGCAACGGTCTCGCCGTCAATAATCTGGTCGATGTGATAAGTACCGTCCTTGACCGAGAGGTGAACGGCCGTGGTGTCGCCGAAGAGATTGTGCATGTCGCCCAGAATCTCCTGATAGGCACCTACGAGAAAGACCCCCAGATAGTAGTCCTCGTTCTTGCGCAGGGCATGAACGGGCAGGGAGTGGGAGTTGTGGCGGTTAGTCACAAAGTTGACAATCTTGCCGTCAGAGTCGCAGGTGATGTCTTGCAGCGTGGCGTTGCGCGTAGGCCGCTCGCCCAGCCGCTGAATGGGCATGATGGGGAACATCTGGTCAATGGCCCACGAGTCGGGCAGGCTCTGGAACAGCGAGAAGTTGCAGAAGTACTTGTCGGCCAGCAGCTTGTCGATGTTCATCAGTTCTTCGGGAATGTGCTTCAGCCCCTTGGCCAGCGCGTTGATTTCGTGGCAGACACTCCAGTACATAGCCTCAATCTCAGCACGTGTTTTCAGGTCAACGATGCCGTGGCTGAACAGGTCAAGCACCTCCTCGCGTATCTGCTCCGCATCGTGCCAGTC
>JAFLSH010000267.1 GCA_022511055.1 Prevotella sp.
CGATGATAGGCGACGAACTGAAATACAGAATCTTGCGGAAATTCGGCTTCGCCCCGACACAGGAGCAGAGCCATGCCCTTGATGTGTTCTCGGCATTCATGACCGACCGCCGCGAACACGTGGCCATGGTGATGCGCGGCTCTGCCGGCACAGGCAAGACCACGCTGGCGGGCGCCATGGTGCGGGCGCTGCTGGCGCTGAAGCACAAGCTGGTGCTGCTGGCCCCGACGGGGCGGGCGGCAAAGGTGTTCTCGCTGAACGCGGGGCACGCGGCCTACACCATTCACCGCCGCATCTACCGCCAGAAGTCGGCGGGCGACCTGTCGGCCTTCAGCCTGAACGACAATCTCCACCACGACACCCTGTTCATTGTCGATGAGGCTTCCATGATAGCCAATCTCGGCTCCATGGACAGCACCTTTGGCAGCGGCCATCTGCTTGACGACCTGATGCAGTATGTCTACAATGGCCAGAACTGCCGGCTGCTGTTTATCGGCGACAAGGCGCAGCTCCCTCCCGTTGGCGAGCAGGAGAGCCCGGCGCTGCAGGCCAGTGTGCTTTCCGGCTACGGCCTGAAGGTCTATGAGTGCGACCTTACCCAAGTACTCCGCCAGAGCGAGGACTCCGGCATACTCTGGAATGCCACCCGCATCCGCCAGCTGGTCACCCACGATGCGCTGACCCAGCTGCCGGTTGTTCGCCTCAAGGGCTTCGCCGACATCAGCATGGTGCCGGGCGATGAGCTGATAGAGTCGTTGGCCACCAGCTACAGCCGTGTGGGGCTCGACGAGACCATTGTCGTTACGCGCAGCAACAAGCGCGCCAACATCTTCAACCGGGGCATTCGCAACACCGTGCTTGGCCGCGAGGATGAGCTTTGCCGCGGCGACCGGCTCATGATAGTCAAGAACAACTACTACTGGGGAGGCGAAACGCTCAACTACATTGCCAACGGCGATGTGGCAGTCGTGCAGCGGGTGCGCGGGGTGCATGAGCTGTACGGATTCCGCTTTGCCGAAGTCACCCTGACGTTGCCCGACTACGACGACCGCGAGCTGACCGTGACGGCTCTGCTCGACACGCTCGTCTCAGAGTCGCCGGCCCTGACACGCGAGCAGCAGCAACAGCTCTACGAGGCCGTGATGAGCGACTATGCCGATGTGCCTCTGAAGGCCGACCGGCTGAAAAGCCTGAAGGCCGACCCTCACTACAATGCGCTGCAAGTGAAGTTCGCCTATGCCGTTACCTGCCACAAGGCGCAGGGTGGCCAATGGGCGCATGTCTATCTGGACCAGGGCTACATGACCGACGACATGCTCAATGCCGACTACATTCACTGGCTCTACACCGCCTTCACCCGCGCCACCGAAAAGCTGTTTCTGGTCAACTGGCCCAAGACGCAGACCGAGGGCACGTAGCCCTGCGGTACTGACTACAGCGTTTTCCTTCCCAGGCTCAGCACTACCCCTAAGTCGATGTCAAAGAAACCGTTGCTGCCCGTGGCGACCTTCATGCCAGTCATGCCGCCGCTCGACTCGCTCGTTGTTACCTGATAGCCCAGCGACCCGAACAGGCTCAGCCGCTCGTTCAGCCGGAAACTCTCTTCTACGCCGATGCCCATCAGCGGCGAAGCCGACTTGATGGCCAGCTGCTGTATCAGACCGGCCCTTGCAAATGCCGATGTGTGCCATCTCTTGTCGGGGCTGTAGCCTTCGATGATGTTTGTCAAGTCTAAAACCGCATCCAGGCTCATCACCACAAATCCGTGTTCCTTGTAGTTGCTGCCCGGATTGCTTATGGGCGGCACCCATTCCACTTGCCGATTCTCTATCAGTCCGTTCTCCCAGTGCAGTCTGCCGCGGAGTGCCAGCTCTGGCGTAAACCATTTTCCGATGGCACCGTTCAGACCGAATGTCTTGCCCTTGGGGAACACTTCCGAGAATTTGCACCCGTAGGGATTCATGAGGCTCATGTCTATGCCTGCCTGTAGAAACCAGTCGTTCCAGAAGCCGCCTGTCTGCCCTTTCCCTTCGGCCACGTCTTGTCTGCCGAGGGCTGCCTGGGCGCCCACGCCTATCGAGAAATAGCCGTTGCTGTTCGACCCCGTGCCCGTGGGCGCGACATTCTCGCTGCCCACGAAGCCGCTTCCTGTCATGATGTACGCCACGTCTGCGTAGAGCTGCCACCGGGCGTTGAGCCTGTATGTGTTCAGTATGCCTGCGCCGGCCAGCAAGGCTCCCTTGCTCACGCCGAAGTTGTAGTTCACGCCGATGCGCGGGTACACGCTCAGCTCCCAGGTCCTGCCGGCCTTGTATGTTCCGAACAGGTTGTGCAGGTTCAGCAGCACATCGCCGTAGGCTGCCACATATCCTCCGTTATCCCTGTTCACGCCTGGCCGATAGAAAGGTGCAACCCAGTTTGCCTGACTGTTTGCTAACAGCGGCAGGCCGTTCTCCCAGTTCACCTTCCCCCTCAGGCCGACTTGCGGCGAAAACCACTTTCCCAAGGCTACATCCATGCCGAATGTCTTGCCGTTAGGGAACACATGGGAGAAATTGTAGCCATAGGGATTCTGGAGCGACATATCCAGCCCCATCTGGACAAACCAGTCGCTCCAGAACGTGCCTTTCCGCACATGCTCCGCGCTGTCTGCCCGTTCAGAAGGCTGGCTGTAGCCCGACACGGCGCAAGTCGCCGCACACAAGATAATGAGAAAACGCTTCATAGTCTTTGATTTTTGCGATGTTTCGGGGGCAAAGGTAAGGATTTTTCCTGAGAAATCAAAGCGATTGGTCGGGAACAATGACGGAAACTTGACATTTCATCAGGAAAACTCCCCGTTTTCTCTCCAAAAAAGCGGCACTTTAGCCGAAAAACTCCGTGAGTTTTGCCGAAAACTCACGGAGTAATTTTCCTAAAGCGCCACTTTAGCCGCGAAACTCACGGAGTAATTTCCGAAACTCTGCACTTTCCGCCCAAAAGTCTGAATGGAGGGCCGGCTTTGGCAGAAGCTGACCAACTGATGTTACATTTGACAAAACAGGTTACATTAGACAAAGTTTTTCTCTTGCGCGCGTATATAGTAGGGAATCAAGCTTTTTGCCCTGCACCCCCGACACCCCCGACACCCAACTTGGGTGTCGGGGGTGT
>JAFLSH010000268.1 GCA_022511055.1 Prevotella sp.
GGCAGGGTCAGCACGGCTTCTGCCTTGAAAGGGATGGCGTTGCGCATGTTGCCGCCGTGCCAGGAGGCCAGACGGGCATCCAGCTCTTCGATGGCCTCACGGACAATGCGCACCAACAGCTTGTTGGCGTTGCCGCGCCCTTCGTGAATCTCCAGACCAGAGTGTCCGCCGCGCAGCCCCTTGACCGTTACCTTGACGGCTGCATCTTCGGGGTCGGTCTCCGCCTCTTTGTAGTCGAGCGTGGCGGTAACATCTATGCCGCCGGCCGAGCCGATGACGAATTTTCCCCAGTGTTCGCTGTCAAGATTCAGCAGTATGTCGCCTTGCAGCTCGCCTTCGGGCAGGTCATTGGCACCGTACATGCCGGTCTCTTCATCGGCGGTGATAAGGGCATCGATGGGGCCGTGCTTCAGTGTCTTGTCTTCCATGACGGCCATGATGGCAGCCACGCCCAGCCCGTTGTCAGCGCCAAGTGTCGTTCCCTTGGCTTTCACCCACTCGCCGTCTATCCACGGCTCAATGGGGTCGGTCTCAAAGTTGTGCTTCGACTCGGGCGTTTTCTGCGGAACCATGTCCATGTGCGCTTGCAGGATAATGCCCTTGCGGTTTTCCATGCCCGGCGTGGCGGGCTTGCGCATGACGATGTTGCCTGCCGGGTCTTTGAAAGCCTCGACACCTGCCTGCTTGGCAAAGTCGAGCAAGAACTGCTGTACTTTCTCCAGATGTCCGCTGGGGCGCGGCACTTGTGTCAGTGCGTAGAAGTTTTTCCAGATGCACTGCGGATTCAAATTCTTAATTTCACTCATAGTTTATCAGTTGTTTTAGGTATGATACGTTTAGTATAGTTCAGCGAAATCCATGCCCACACACCGAGCGCGATGACCAGCAGGGTCTGTATGGTGTGTACAATCAGCACGAAGTATAGTGCCTGCGCTTCCTGTACGCCGTAGAGTATGAGCATGGTCTTTACGGCAAAGTGCCAGGGGCCGGCGCCGTTGGGGGTCGGCACGATGACGGCGATGCTGCCCACGATGAACGTGACCAGTGCGCAGCCCAGACCCAGACCGGCCGTAAAGCCGAAGCAGAAGAACGTCAGGTAGTAGTGCAGAAAGTAGCTGAGCCAGATGCCCAGCGTAAGTGCCAGGAACAACGGCAGCCGCTTGACATCTTTCAGCGAGATGACCCCCTGCCAGATGCCGCTGACCGTGGCCTTGACCTTGTTGTAGATGGAAAGGCGCCTCAGCAGATAGTGCAGCAGCATGAGCGCCGCTGCGCCGCAGATGGCGGTGACCAGATAGCCCGTAGGCGAGAATCGGCTCAGTATGTTGTCCATGCTCGTGCCGGTCTTCTCGAAGAATGTGCCGAAAGTCGACATCTCCAGCAGCAGGGTCAGGCTGGTAATCATCAGCACCAGCAGGGTGTCGATGACCCGCTCGGTGACCACGGTGCCCAATGCCTTGCCAAACGACACGCCATCCCACCGCTTCAGCACGCCACACCGCGTGAACTCGCCGATGCGCGGCACGACCAGCGACGAGGCGTAGGACAGGAACACGGCATGCACGCTGACCGCCGCGCGCGGCTTCTCGCCCAGCGGCTCCAGTGCCAGCTGCCAGCGCCAGCCGCGGAACGCCTGTGCCAAGATGCCAAACGGAAAAGAGAGCAGCATCCACCTCCAGTCCATTTCGTGCCACAACACGTGGCTGACACTTTGGAAGTCGAAGCCGCGATACATCCAATAGAGAATGGTGCCCCCCAGCACGAGCGGCAGCACGGTCTTGGCACCATTGGCTATCAGTTTTCTCGGTTCCATTGGTGCAAAGGTAATAAATAATTATGAATTATGAACGAAGAATTAAGAATTATTTCGTATCTTTGCACCCAAATGAAACAAGTAAGACCCAAAAAGAACCTTGGCCAGCACTTCCTGACCGATTTGAGCATCGCCAAGCGCATAGCCGACACCGTCGACGAGCCCTTCGGCGAGCTGCCCGTGCTGGAGGTGGGGCCGGGCATGGGCGTGATGACACAGTACCTGGTGGAAAAGCCCCGCCCGCTGAAGGTAGTCGAGATAGACCGCGAGTCGGTGGCCTACCTCAATGAGCGTTTCCCCCGTCTGCGCGAGAACATTCTCGGCGAGGATTTCCTTCGCATGGACCTGAATCAAGTGTTTGGCGGCCAGCCGTTTGTGCTGACGGGCAACTATCCCTACGACATTTCTTCGCAGATATTCTTCAAGATGCTCGACAACAAGGCCCTGATACCCTGCTGCACGGGCATGATTCAGCACGAAGTGGCGCTGCGCATGGCTTCGCAGCCTGGCTCAAAGCAGTATGGCATTCTCTCCGTACTCATGCAGGCGTGGTACGATGTGGAGTACCTTTTCACGGTCGAGCCTTCCGTCTTCAACCCGCCGCCAAAGGTGCAGTCGGCGGTCATTCGCATGGTGCGCAACCAGACCACCGACCTCGGCTGCGACGAACAGCTTTTCAAACGCGTGGTGAAGACCGTGTTCAACCAGCGCCGCAAGATGCTGCGCGTTTCGCTGCGCCAGATTTTCGGCAGCGCCGCCCCCGCGACTTCGCACTTCTTCGACGACCCGATGATGACCCGCCGCCCCGAGCAGCTGTCCATCCCGGAGTTCGTGGAGCTGACGAACAAGGTCGCGGCGCAGTTAGCGCAGTGAGGATTTTGGCTCAGTCTGAAAAGTCAGTTAACCCTATTTTTGTTTTTGGCAAGGCAATAATATAGCAGTTGGCTTGAGAATGAGTTAAACTGCTAAATATCAATAATTTATTGTTTTTAAACACAATAAAGGCGTAAGTTGTTTAAAATGTGATAGTTATAACGCTGATGGATCATCTTCTATATTATTGCCATTACAATTCCTGATAGGTTAACTGTTATACTATTCCTAATTTTTTTATAAGTTGTATCGCGAAATGATACACCTTTGACTTAATTTTGCAGCGTTACAAATTAAAAACATTTAAAACTATGGCATTATTTAGATTAACAACCAAGCGCCTTGTGCTGCACAATGGCAAGCGTTTTGAGGCCGGCATGACCGTTGAAGTTGCATACAATGCAAGTACTTTACCTTTGTCTACTGCGGTCAAAGCAGAGATTCTGCGGC
>JAFLSH010000269.1 GCA_022511055.1 Prevotella sp.
TTTGTCTACATTCTTTATCGTAAATATGAAGGTTATTCGTAAAATAGGTAATGAAGAGTTATTGAATAGAGAGAAAACGCTTTTCCTCTGTTCCAAACGAACCCCATACACACTCTATGGGCGGATTTTCCAGTGGGTAGAATCACTGATAAACAATACCAAAGAGCCGGTGTCGAGACCATGTTTTCCATAGAAGAATTCACTTCTTAAATAATCATGACCATGGAAGAGAATAACAAATATTCAAATAAAGACTACAAAAGGCTCGGCGACAGAATCAGGAGCAATCCTGAACAGATAGCTGACGAGGATTTGAGAATGTTGCAGTCGCTCAGACTCAGCTACAAAGAGCCTTTGGCGATTATCTTCAAGTCCATAGAGCGAATTGCCTATAAGGTTGACCACGACAGCATCTGCACCTATCGTGTGAAACGGATTGAGTCGATTATCAGCAAACTTATCCGTTTCCCGGAGATGCAGGTCAACAGGGCGGAGGACATTGCGGGCTGCCGCTGCATCATGTCGTCTACCGAAAAGACTTACGAGCTGTACAACCGGCTTCTGAGAAACAAAGACAGGCTGCCGTTTGTGATTAAGGGAACTATTCACGACTATATCAAGGAGCCGAAGAAGAGCGGCTACAGGTCTATTCACATCAACGCTGTACTGAAAGACGGAGACAACAGACGGATTGAGATACAGCTGCGAAGCCTGGAACACCATAACTGGGCTACATTGGTGGAGATTACAGACCTGCTCTACAGCATGAAGCTGAAGGAGCATGGGCAGGCTGCCAATCAGGATTTGTTTGAGTTTCACCGCCTGCTTTCCCTGCCAAGCCAAGACGTTTCGAAGAAAGACAAGTACTTCATTGCCGACACGGCCATCAAGTACAATTACGTTGAGACCATCGGCGATGTGTTTGCCAGAAACTACCTTGATGTCAGGCGACAATGGAACAGGATGAAACTTCAGCACTGCCATTTCTTCCTGATTTCGACTGGCAGTGACGGTATCCCGGACTTCATGGGATTCACCAGCTTTGAGGATGCCGAGCAAGCATATTTCGCCAAGTTCATCAACAACGATGAAAACCGCAACATAGTCCTTACGCATCTGCAACGGACAGACTTTACCAAGATTAGCGTAGCATACTCTAACTATTTCCTTACGTTCAACAACACGCTCATACACATACTGCTATACCTGTCAGACGCAGTCACAAACGCCTATCGGCAGAACAAGGTCACCTTGTTTGACCGCTATTACCAGAGTTTCCTTGACATCACTGCCTTCTGGATGCAGAAGCAGCTGCTGGAGGTCAGCTCGTTCAACGAGGACAAAAACGCGAGGAACTCGCTCATACTGCGAACCGAATGGACCAACTCCATCAAGAACGGCATCAGCGCACTGAGGCATATTACCATCAAAATGCACCGCCAATTGTCGTTTGACCTGTTCCACATTGTTCCGTATTATCACATGAAGAAAAAGCAGAAACAGTTCAAAAGCAGAATCGCCTCGCTCTCGTGATGCGGATATCTGTTGGTACTATTAAAATTAAATATGAGAAAACTATCTGAAAGACTGTATGTTATCGTGCCGTTATTGCTTGTGGCGCTACCCATGTTTGCTGACGGCATCAAGTTCGAGGCAGAAAATGCCCGCTACAGCAACTGCACTGTGGTGACGGACACGAAATACTCAGGCGGCAAGGCACTGAGGATGACCGAAAGCACGGCGAAGGCTACCTTCACGCTGAACGTGGAGGAAAGGGGAAAGTATGCTGTGTATGTCGGCGGCGAAGGTATCGGTGGCGAGAAAGACGTAAATTGCACCGTGAACGGAAACCGAAGCTCGTTCAAGCTGAATCTGTACGGCGAGGTGAAGGTGGGCACTTTCATCATGGACAAAGGCGACAATACGATAGCCATCACCCCCAGCTGGACATGGTTTAACATAGACTATGTGCGCATAGAGGCAAACACAGACGTGGTGGAGTTTGACATTTCGGCCTCGCCTGTGGATGCGGATGCCACCGATGCCGCAAGAGCCATGTACGAGTTCCTACTTCAGAACTTTGGCACGAAGACCATCTCGGGAATCATGACGGGTGACATGAGTTCAGACAAAGGCGACATAACCCAGCATGACGACATGCGCGCCGTACACGACCTGTCAGGCAAGTTCCCCGCACTGGTGGGGTTTGACTTCATGAACGCTACGGGAAAGCTGGCCGCAGACAGCTGGGCACAGAACTATACCCGCTCGTGCATCAATCTGGCAAAAGACACCTATCGGCGGGGCGGCCTGCCCGCTTTCACATGGCACTGGCGCGACCCGAGCCGCAGCACTGATGCCTTCTATACAAGCGACACGAACATGAGGATTACAAGTGCGATGAACGGCGACGGCAGCTGGAACGAGGCTTCCCCACTCTATAAGAATCTGATAAAGGACATTGACACGGTAGCGGACTATCTGCTTGAGCTACAGGCAGAGGGCATGGCCTGCATCTTCCGCCCGCTGCACGAGGCGAGCGGCGGCTGGTTTTGGTGGGGCAGAGAGGGGGCTGCGCCTTTCCGCAAGCTGTACCAGCTGATATTCGATGAGATGGTCAGGGTAAAAGGCGTACACAACGTGATATGGGTGTGGAATGCCGGTGCCGATGACAAGGACTGGAACCCTGGCGATGAGCGGTACGACGTGGTGTCAGCCGACATCTACAACAACGACTACGACTATTCGAGCAACTATGTTACCTTTGACAACCTGAAAATACTAACCGGGGGCAAGAAGCTGATTGCCCTATCGGAGAACGGCCCCATTCCCGACATTGACCGGGAGGTGGAAGACGAGGCCGTATGGTCATGGTGGATGCCCTGGTACAACACCTGGGGTGGCAATTTCGTGAAGAAGACAAGCCGGGAAGAGTGGACAAAGTGCATGAACGACAGTCGGGTTATCACGCTCGAAGACCTGTCTGCCGGGTGGGGCGCAACCGCCATTGTATCAATGGAACAACACGAAACACCGCATGGTATCTTCAGCCTGAACGGCCACAGATTGCCTGCTGCGCCAACGAGGGGCGCATATATCACGGAGGGCAAGGTTTTTGTGAAATAG
>JAFLSH010000027.1 GCA_022511055.1 Prevotella sp.
CCGAAGTCCGGCTGTTAGCGCCTTGATGCCCCCATGATGTCTATGCCTTCAAAATGAGTGATTTGTGGATTTTTGGAATCCACGTGTCCGATAATGCTAATAATGTCAAAGCGAATGGGCAGATTGACATGCCGATACCTGATATAGTGGTTTATGGCACGTTGCAGGTTTCTCATTTTCTGATTGTCAACTGCGGTAACAGGGTCGCCAAAGTCGCTGTTGCGCCGTGTCTTCACTTCGACAAAAATAAGATATTCATCGTTGCGGGCAACAATGTCTATGTCTCGGTGGCCGGAACGCCAGTCGCGCTCAAGAATGATATAGCCTTTCTCGCTCAGATAGGCAGCTGCCAACCCTTCGCCCCATGCCCCTAATTGCAGATGCTCAGCGCTCTTCTTGCTCGGCTCTTTTCCGTCTTCAGTCTTGTGCAGCAGCAGCTGGCAATTCTGAAAGGCATCGCCCGCCCAGCCATCTCTGTCAGGCACGTTGGGCAACAGCCGTTCCAGCGCCTTGAGTATCTTCTCTGCCTCTTCTGTTCTGTCTTTGCAGGCACACAGTCTGAGCATGTCAACAGCGCTCCAGAACATGGTCGTTGATGCGTATGCCCCTTTGTCCTTGGCATAGAGCTGCCTGGCGGCATTGTATGCCTCCTCTGTCCGCCCCTGTTCGCGCAACTCAAAAACTTCCTTGGCTGTCATGCACTGTCTTTCTCCTGTTTCTGCCATTCACATTTTTGTGTAGTCTTTTGGCGCACAAAAATACGAAAAAAATCAGAGAAGTGCAAGGAGATTGATTTTTTTCTGAATTTAGTGCTTCCTGTTTGAGCAGCAATGTCCCAAATATTCAGTACAAAGTATAAGATATTGGCATATTTCCTGTTAAAAAAACACAAAGGAAATGCTGACCAATTGTTTTTTTTCATAACTTTGAAACCAAATTCAGGAAATAAGCCAAATTTAATCATCAAATAATCATTAAAAAAGGAGAAAGCATTATGAAGAAAATGGTGTTAATGGTAATGGCAGCGTGTGCTATTGGGTTTACTTCGTGCGGCAGCAAGTCGCAGCCCGCCCCTGCCGATGCCGAAGAGGTGGTGGCAACAGAAAGTGCTGATTTAGATGCTGCCATCGGCAGTATTACCGAGCAGCTCTCTGAGCAGATTGAGGCGAAGGATGCGGGAAAGCTACAGGAAGTGCTGGCTACCGCACAGGAGAAGGTGACAGAGCTGATAGGCGATAACCCTGAAGTGGCAAAGGAGTATGTGCAGAAAGTACAGGAATATCTGAAGGCAAATGCCGACAAGATAAAGGCTTTTGCCGGTGACAATGCAGCTGTTCAAACTGCCATTGAGGCCATTGCTGCTGCCCCTGCTGATGCGGTGGTCAGTGGTCTGAAGCAGGCCGTTGACGGTATGAAGACTGCCGGCGAGGGTGCTGTCGATGTTGTAAAAGAGAGTGCGGCCGAGGCTAAGGAGGCTGCTAAAGAAACGGCCAATCAGGCAGCCGAAGCTGCCAAGGAAGCTGCAAAAGAGAAGGCTAACCAGGCTGCAGAGGCCGCCAAGGAGAAAGCCAATCAGGCTGCTGAGGCTGCCAAGGAAGCAGCCAAAGACAAGGCTAAGAAGGCTTTGGGACTATAATATAAATCAATAAAAAACGAAAGAGACTTATGAAAAAGGTATTAGCAGTATTAGCAGCCCTGTCGTTAGGCTTTGGCACGGCAATGGCTGTCGATGACAACACGGTGGAGATTGTCTATAACGGCACTTCAGCCACGGTTACCGTTGCTTCGAACATCGAGAGTTATGTGTCCAACGTATCAAACGGTGCGCACGTCAAGTTAGTGCAGAGTGACCAGGTCAATGACAAGGTAGGCGAGATTATCTACATACTCAGTGGCACCAGCTCTGATGGTGAGTTCTATCTGGAAGGCTCATACAAGTGCGGACTTGAGTTGCGTGGCCTGACACTGACCAATCCTTCCGGCCCGGCCATCAACATACAGAACGGCAAGCGCGTGGAAGTGAGTGTCAAGAAGGGCTATAGCAACAGTATTGCCGATGGCGCCAACGATGACTACAACGGCTGTTTCCACTGCAAGGGGCACACGGAGTTCAAGGGTGCGGGCACGCTCACGGTGGTGGGCAATTCCAAACATGCCATTTACAGCAAAGAGTACATCGAAGTGAAGAAGTGTGTCATTAACATCACGGATGCCGTGAAAGATGCCATTCACTGTCAGGAGTATTTCTACATGGAGAGTGGAACTATCAATATCACGGGTGCCGCAGATGATGGTATCCAGGTGGAGTTGAGAGGTGACAAGTCAACTGGTATTACTGCCGGTCATGAAGATGAAGACACCGGCAATTTCTACATGGAAGACGGTACGCTGACCATCAAGGGCTACGGCGGCAAGGCTATCAAGGTTGATGGCACTATCAGCTACATGGGCGGCAAGCAGGATTTTGACACCACAGACACCACTGTGGCTACCGGCGTGAACGCAGTCCGTGGCGGCGCAGTTAGTGGTGGTGCAGCCGTCTACACACTGGATGGGCGTAAGGTGGCTCAGCCCGGCTCTGGCCTGTATATCATCCGTGACGGAAAAGAGGTCAAGAAGATTAAGAAATAACAACACTGTACTTGTTCTTGTAACTAATTCTATTATCAACTATTCATTAAAAAAACAACACGAGAAATGAAAAAAACGATTTTTGCAGCGGCGCTCTGTGCAGCGCTTTTCAGCACTGCCACCCTTACGGCGCAGCCCAACGGTGGCTTTGGCGGTTTCCAGATGCCACAAGTCAATCTGGAGACTTCGCAGGAATGGAAAGATGTCAACTATGCCGGCGACCAGAACGCCTATCACACCTGCGACATCTATCTGCCCAAGAAGCAGCAAGCCACCTACCCGGTAGTCATCCACATCTACGGCAGTGCATGGTTTAGCAACAACAGCAAGGGGGCGGCCGACCTTGGCACCATCGTCAAGACCCTGCTCGATGCCGGCTATGCCGTCGTCTGTCCTAACCACCGCTCCAGCGCTGATGCCAAATGGCCTGCCCAGCTACATGACATCAAGGCGGTTATCCGCTTTGTGCGCGGCGAGGCAGAGAAGTATCACTTCGACACATCATTCATTGCCACCAGCGGCTTCTCCAGCGGCGGCCATCTCTCGTCGACTGCCGCCACCACCAGTGGAACGCGGCAGACAAGCGTGGGCACGGTCGACATAGACCTTGAAGGTGCTGTCGGCCCTTACCTCAGCCAGCCCAGTACGCTCAATGCCGCTTGCGACTGGTCGGGCCCCATTGACCTGACTGACATGGATTGTGGTGAACACATGCAGTTTGGCGACCGTAGCCCTGAGGATATTCTGCTTGACTCAAAGCTCTCTGAGGCTCCTGACAAGTATCTCAGCCTGAGTGCTATCACCTATATTGACAAGAATGACCCGCCCATCATTATTTTCCATGGCGAGAAAGACAATGTAGTGCCCTGCTGCCAAGGGCGCAAGTTCTTCGAGGCGCTGAAGGCTGCCGGCGTGACAACCGAAGCTACTTTCGTGCCAGAAGGTGGCCATGGCATGGGTATGTATGATGAAGCAAACCTGCAAAAAATGGTGCGCTTCCTCAATGCCGTCAGGCAAGGCTCGAAATAGTCGGTGAGCGTAGAAAAAAAAGCCATCCCCCGCTTTCTGCATTAGTCGCAAGGAAGCGGGGGATGGCTCTTATTGTGGAATTTATTGGGCTTAGCGCGTCTGAATGGGGTCGGTGGGGTTACTGCATATCGTACACCACCTGCATGAGCCGCTTGCCTAACTCGTCGGCCTCCTGCATGGTCTGTGCCTCACTGTAAACGCGAATGATGGGCTCTGTGTTAGACTTACGCAGATGCACCCATGCCTGCGGGAAGTCTATCTTTACGCCGTCAATGTCATTCACCACGGCAGTGGAATCGCTTTGGAACATCTGCTTCACTTTTACCAGAATGGCATCGACATCGGTATCAGGGGTCAGGTCGATGCGGTTTTTGGCTATCTGGTAGTTGGGGAATGTCTTGCGCAACTGGCTGGCAGTGAGCTGCTTCTGTGCAAGGCTCGACAGAAAGAGAACAATACCCACTAATGCATCGCGGCCGTAGTGGCTTTCGGGATAGATGACACCTCCGTTGCCTTCGCCACCAATGAGGGCTCCCACCTCCTTCATCTTCGTGGTAACATTGACTTCGCCCACGGCTGCCGCAGCATAGTGGCCACCGTATTTCTCTGTAACATCGCGCAGGGCGCGGGTACTGGAAAGGTTGGAGACAGTAGCCATGGCTTCGGTAGAGCCGGCGGCTTCGCTCCTGTTTTTTGCCTCCTCGCCAAGAACGTAGTCTGCCACGCTGACAAGGGTGTACTCCTCGCCGAACATGGTACCGTCTTCGCAGATAAAGGCCAGGCGGTCTACGTCAGGGTCGACCACGATACCAAGGTCGAAGCCGCCTTGGCGCATGCGCTCCATGATGCCCGTCAGATTTTTCTCCAACGGCTCGGGGTTGTGGGCAAAGTGCCCGTTGCACTGGTCGTTGAGTATTTCGAAGTCAACGCCAAGTGCCTTGAACAACTGGGGCAGAATGATGCCGCCAACGCTGTTAATGGTGTCGGCGCAGACACGGAAATGGCGTTGCCTGATGGCTTCAACATCGGCCAGCCGCAGCTGGAGTACGCTTTCGACATGGCGCTGGGCGGTCGTGTCGTCGGTAGTCACTCGACCGAGCTGTTCCACGGGGGCGTAGTCAAAGTCTTCGGCCTCGGCTATGCGCAGCACCTCCGCACCATCGTCGGCTGTAAGAAATTCGCCTTTGCTGTTGAGCAGCTTGAGAGCATTCCATTGGGTGGGATTATGCGAAGCGGTGATGATAATACCGCCATCAGCCTGATGCCAACACACGGCCAGCTCAGTCGTTGGGGTGGTGGCCAGCCCAATGTCAATGACTTCGTAGCCCATGCCCACCAGTGTGCCGCAGACAATGTCGCGCACCATCGGGCCGGAGATGCGGCCGTCGCGGCCAACTACGATTTTCTTAGTGGCTTGTGCGCCTGCGCTCTTCTTGATGAAAGTGGCGTAGGCTGTTGTGAACTTTACAATGTCAAGCGGATTCAGCGTGTCGCCGGTGTGTCCACCAATGGTGCCGCGGATGCCTGATATGGATTTGATAAGAGTCATATTGAGGGTCGTTTTTTATCTTTCTCTTTGGAATGTGATTTCGTAATAGAAAGGATAGACATAGCTGGTAGCCGTGGTGTTGCCTTGCGTGTGGGGCACAATGAGGCGCACCTTAGCCAGCTGGTCCTGCCGGCGGCCAATCTTGATGTAGTTCAGCGGCACCAGCCAGCCAGCGGGTACACTGGCACCGTAGGTCTCATACATCTTACCGCCAAGGAATGAGGCGGTGTAGGTGTTGCCAGTGCGGTTAACGAACATGCGGTCAACGTCGAACACGTAGTAATAGGCGTTAAGCGCCGTCAGTACCGTGTCCTCCACGTTCATTTCAATGAAGCGGCAGAGCAGGTTGATGTTCTCGCCGTCTTGAATGTAGTCGCCAGAGCCGCGCCGCATGATTTGCATGTAGACACCCGTGTTGTCCATGTAGACAAACTCGCGCTTCTCAACGCTGGTCGAGTCGCCTTGCAGGTGGAACTGGCTTTCGGAGATGATAGTGAAGGCCGAGTCGCTGATAAGTCGGTCGATGGCCTTACGCTCCTTGGCTTTCTTGTCGCCGTAGGTCTCGTAGTCGTTGCAGGAGACGGTCAGCATGACCATGCACAGTGCCGCGTACAGCATGTAGGTCAGGCGGTGTCTCGGTTGCTTGTGTAATGTAGTCATATATATAAAAGCTATCTAAATTCTCTGTCTTGTTTTCTTGTTCTTTTCTTGTTCACTTTCTCAGTTCTTCCTCGTAGCTGGCAATGGCTTTACGCACCGTTTCAATAGCTTCGTCGATGCTGCAATAGAGCCTGCCGCCAGAGGCGTTGAGATGGCCGCCACCGTTGAAGAACTCGGCCGCCATCTTGTTGCACGGAAACTGGTCGACACTGCGCAGCGAAATCCATACAAGGTTGTCGCGCTCGGTGTCTTCGCGCAGCGAGATGCTCAGCTTGTGCCCCTTGATTTGCAGTGGCATATTGACCAGCCCCTCAGCATCGCCCTTGATGAAGTGGAATCGCTTCAGGTCTTGGCGGGTCAGGGCGTAGTAGGAGGCATGGCGCTGGGCATCCACCACCAATTTCTCGAACATGACATAGCCCATAAGGCGAAGCCGGTTTTCGGAATAGTTGTTGTAGACATTGCGATAGATGCGGTCTTTGTCAATCCCCTTGGTAAGCAGCTCCGAGATGATATAGAAAATGGCGGGGCTGCTGCTGTTGAAGGTAAAGCCACCCGTGTCTGTCATCATGCCGCAGTAGATAGGAGCAGCGAAATGCTTGCCCAATGCGCTGAAACCGCCTAACTGCCAGACAATACGGAAAACGAGTTCGCTGGTGCTGCTGGCTTCGGGCACGCTGACAGTGAGTTCGGCGGGCACATCGGGCATCAGGTGATGGTCGATGAGCAGTCGTTTGGCCGGCGACTCAACGAGTGCCTGCTGCATCTGGTCAACACGGCTGGGCGTGTTGAAGTCAAGGCAGCATACCAGGTCTGCAATCTTGAAAAGCAGGTCGCACTTCTCTCGGTGCTTATCGTAGCGGATGATTTTCTCGGTGTTTGGAAGCCAGAGCAGAAAGTCGGGATACTGGTCGGGCACAATGACCGTCGGCTCCTTTCCCTGTGAGCGCAGGTACTCTGCCAATCCCAGACAAGACCCGATGGCATCGCCATCGGGACTCTGGTGACAGGTAATAATAATCGTGTCGCTCTGGTCGAAGAGCGCACGCAGCTGCTCGCATTGCGAAGCCGAAAGGATGTTGATGTCCATTTAGAACAGCTTGTTCGGGTAGACACCCTCGTTAACGAGACGCTGAATGCGGTCGACAGTAGCCTGGCGGTCAGCGGCATAGGTAACACCAAACCACTTGGCGGTGGTGTCTAACACTTCGCAGGTGGCAGTTCCCTCGGTAATCAGCTTGTTCACCATCAAGGGGATGAAGAACTCAGCCTTCAGGTTCTCAATGTTCTTCGGGTCGCTGAGGAATTCGCGGAAATACTGCTCGCTGTAGTCGAAATAGTCAGGCGTGAAGCCCCACATGTTCATTGACACGGGCACGTTCTCTTCCAGTGGCTGCCACTCTCCCTGCTCGTCTTTGTAGCGGATGGGCTGTTCCGGGGCTCCTGCCTGAGAGCCGTCGGCGGCGCAACGCACAATCTCGGTGCGCTCCACCACGTCGGTCAGGTGGCGCTGGTCGTTATAGGCGCACACGCCACGGGCAACGGTGCCGTTCTCAGAGAGCGTGTTGCACACACGGAATCCCACCATGGCATACTGGTTTTTAGCCCCTTCGGGCAGGTTGCTCAGGTATTTCCCAATCTGCATGAAGGCATCGCGGCCGTAGAAGTCATCGCAGTTGATGACACAGAAAGGCTCACGAATCACATCCTTGCCCATGAGTACGGCATGGTTAGTTCCCCAGGGCTTCTGGCGGCCTTCAGGAACGGTGAAGCCTTCGGGAAGGGCATCGAGTGACTGAAAACAGAGTTCGCAAGGCACTTGGCCTTCGTATTTTGACAGAATCTGTGTGCGGAACTGGTCTTCAAAGTCGCGGCGGATAACCCACACGATTTTTCCAAAACCGGCCTGAATGGCATCGTAGATACTATAGTCCATGATGGTTTCGCCGTTGGGCCCCAGCCCGTCAAGCTGCTTCAGTCCGCCATAGCGGCTGCCCATACCTGCTGCAAGTAGGAATAGAGTTGGTTTCATAAATTTCTAAATTTTAATGAATGTATGTAATTACGCTGCAAAGATACAATTTTTAATTAAGAATGAAGCGCCATGAATTAAGAAAAATTGCTGTCGAAACACATTTTTTTTAATTCTTAACTCTTGGCCTGTTAGAAGGGATAGCCGATGGCGAAGTGCAGGGTGTGGGCACCCTTGAAGTTAGGCACGTTGAAGTAACCCGATTTACCTGTGTCGTAAGGCATGTGGAGCGCCAGTCCCCAGTCGATGCGGATGATGAGGAAGCCCAGGTCATAGCGCAGTCCGATGCCTGTGCCGAGCGCGGTCTGGTCGAGCAGTCGGGAAGGCTTGAAGACTGACTCCTTGTAAAGACTCATGACCTCGTGGGTGATAGGCTCTTCTTCTGGCGATGGCATTTCGTCTTTCCTGATATCCCACACGTTACCGGCATCAAGAAAGATGGCACCGTGAAGGTCGCCGAACAGCTGGGTGCGGTATTCCAGATTGCCCACCAGCTTCATCTCGCCGTTCTGCATCAGATAGGCCCATTGGCGGGGGAGACTGCTGCCGTCGAAGTTGCCGGGGCCAATCTCGCGCATGCCGAAAGCCCTGATGCTGTTAGCGCCGCCGGCATAGAATCCCTCGCTGAACGGGGTAACGCTGCTGTTACCATAGGTGTAGATGATGCCGGCGTTGAAGTGTCCGACAAGACTTGACTTGCTGCTCATGGCCCACGTCTTGGTCAAGTCGGTTTCAAGGCGCAGAAACTGCGAGTATTCGGTCTTGAACAGCGTCTTCCCCTTTTCGCTGAGAGAGTGTCCGGCTGCCAAATCCCAAAGTGAGGTCAGGTTGCCCGACTCTTCAACCGTAGTTTCCCAGCGAATGGGGTTGCGCAGCGTGGCGGGGCTGGTGTAGGTGTAGGTGTAGCGCATCTTGGGAACGAACACATCGGCCATGGAGGCTAACAGATAGGGGTTGTACAGCATGACAGAGTCGAATTTCTGCGTTGAGCTGTTCATTTTCTGGTATTTCAGTGTCAGCGGCGAGAAGTCGTGGGTACTCTGCGCCGAAGACTGCCAGTGGTAGCTCCATTCGCCGCTGACAATGTGCATCTTGTAGTAGTCGGGTCGGCGGATAATGTCGGTAGACACCTTGGCAATCGTGGTTGGCGTGTAGTTGTAGTTACGGCGCTTGGGGCGGCCGTTCTTGTCGCGCCGCACTTTTTCGCTGTTATAGAAAGGCGCGATAATGCGCGGGAACTCAACCGCCGCATCGGCACCATACTGATAGTTGCTCATGTTCGACCCGCTGCTGCGTTGCCACTCATAGGAGCCGTGCAGGTTGATGTCGAGCTTTTCCGCTCCACGGAAGGCATTGCGCTTGGTGAAGCCCAGCTTCAGCTCCGGCCCGTAGCGACCTATGGTGCTGCCTGTCAGGTTGGTTTCGACATAGAAGTCATACGGCTTGTCGAAGGTGCAGTTCAGGAGCAGGTCGAGTGTGTCGGCCTGGGCACTGTCGCTCTTGGCAAGGAGGCGGGGGGAGAACTGGAAGTCAACGCTGCTGAACACGCCCGTGGCATTGATGAGGCTGGCCGATTGCTGGTATTGCTCGTAGCTGAACGGCTGCCGTGGGCGCAGCTTCAGGTTTTTCAGCACGACACGCGGGCGAATGGGGGAGTGCTTGCCGTTGTAGAAGATGGTCAGGTGGCGGCGCTTGATGGAGTCGGTTGCCTGTTCGCGCATGGTCTTGCGAAACCGTACGGCCAGATGTCCGATGTACCATTTGCGTAGAGCTTCGTCGGGCAGGTCGTCGGCCAGTCTGAGCTGCAGCTGTGCCTTGTCTGCCACGGCAAACGTGTCGGCAAGGTATGAGGTGTAGCTGGGGTTGTAATAGTAGTAGCCGCTATTGCGGAACAGGGTGCTGATGCGGCTGCGCTCCATGTCGAGCGCAGAGACACTGAACGGGCCTCCCTTCCTGATGAGTGCCTCTTCCTGGGTGGAGTCGATGAGCGCCTTGACCTCTGTCGGGAAGTTGGTGTAGGCAATGGAGTCGAAGGTGAAGAGGCTGTCGAGCTTGACCGTATAGCCAATCTTGCATTTTCGGGGATTCTTCTGTGGTATGGCCTCGTAGCTCACGTTGCCGCGGAAGTAGCCGTGGTTGCGCAGCACCGACTGGGCTACGGAAGCGCGAAGAGTCGGGTTGACCTGGCTCATCAGTACGGGGGGCTTGCCGAAAGTCCTGGTCATCCATTTGGCAAACTTGGACTCTTTCTGCGAGAAGAGATTGTGAACCCACAGCGAGAAGGAGAAAGGCGAGGTGTAATAGCTGCTGCCGAAAAGGGCACCGTTGGGAGTGGTGGCAAGGGCGGCTTCCACTTCTTCTTTCATCGTTCCCAAGTAGGCCGCCGCCTCCGAAGCCTTTTCTGGCTCGTCTTGGTAGTCTATGCCCGTCAGTCCGCGGAACAGCTGGTCGTCTTCGGGAATGTTCTTCGTCATGGAGCATGCGCTAAGCAGAAAAGTCATGGCCAGCAGCCACGGAAGTCCCGAAAGAGCATGGGGCTTTTTGAGGCGTGGCAACAACTGAAGCCGTGACCGTCCGTGCCTGATATGATAGTCTAAGTGTTTCATTGCCTGATAGTTCTTATGGTGTCCGTCTGGGTCGTGTCTTGTCGCAGTGTCTGCTGGCGCATCGGCATGGTGTAGCGCTGCTCCTTGCGCCAGAAGCGGAGTATATCCCAGAAGTTGTCGAGTTTGCGCCGCCATACGAAGCCGCCGCCAAACTTGTTCGTGTAGCCCTCGAGCCAGTCATAGACATTCTGGCTGTAGAACAGCTTCACGTTTTGTGTCGCATCCTGGTTTAGCCGGTATTCCATGGTCACGTTGTCGAAGAACGACTGCTTCTCGCCGCCCTCAATGTCGTTGCCAGACGACACCTTGCCGCCAATCTCTATCTTCAGTCGGTTGTTCATGAAGCGCTTGGCAAACTTGAACGAGTAGTCGGTGTGCTTACCGCCGGCGGCATCGGTCGTGTTGTCGATGCCCACGCTCAGGTCCAGTGTCTTCAGCGCCGAGCCGGCAATGTTGTTGATTTCGCCTTGCAGGAAGCTGCTGAGTGCCGAGTTCATCGAGAAGCTGCTCGTGTTGCCGTCGGCCAGATACATGCCTGTGGTGAGCATGGTGACGGCAATCTTGCCCCGCTCCTCGGTCGACATGGTTGCCAGCTCGCCGTTGACGGTCTGGTCCTCAGGTGCTTCGATGATGAACTCAAGCCCCATGTCGCTCAGTGTCTTGGTGATGACCACGCCGCAGTCGAAGGTGACGTTACGGCTCTGTCCGCCCTCGTTGCCTACGGCGGCCTTGGTGCGTTCCGTGGCGGTGATGTTAAGCCGGGGATTCATGGGGTCGCCGGTAAATTCAACGTAGCTGCCGTTTTTGATGGTAAAGGTCTTCAGGGGGATGATGGGCAGCGAGTACTTCATCTCTCCATTCGACAGGGTGTAGCGCCCCGTAAGGTTCAGCCCGTCGCTGTTGTAGCGCATTCGCAGGTCGCCGCCGCCCATCAGGTCTATGTAGTTGGTCTTCTCGGGGTTGAGGTTGCAGACGATGTGGGCACCCTGCGACACACTGACGTTCATGTCGACGTCCAGCCCGGTGGGTGTCGGCCGGGTCAGCACGACCTGGGTGGTGTCGCTGAAATCGGCAAACTTGACCAGCTCGTCTAAGCGGTTGTCGGTAGACAGCGGCGAGTCGAGCAGCATGTACGTCAGGTCGGTGGAGCCTAACACGTCGAGCCGGCCTTTCATGCTGAGCGACTCAAGCGGCCCCTGCATGCGGGCGAAGAAGTTGACGTAGGCGCGCCCGAAGGCTAACGACTTCGAGGTCTGCTTGCTGTCGATGAGCAGCAGGTCGCGCGCTTGTATGCGCATGTCCATGGTAATGCGGTCAAGGCGGCTGAAGTCGATGTCGCCCATCAGGTTGAGCGGCTCGTCGTTGTAGGCGTAAAGCCCGAAGTTCTCAAGCAGCAGGTGGCTTCCCACGATGCGCACCACGTCGTCGTCGAAGCGCATGCGGACACTGTAGGGCTGGCTGACCAGATAGGCCGAGTCGACGTAAAGCTCGCCGTTCATCTGCGGCCGGCTGGTGCTGCCCTTGATGTCAAGCGTACCGTCGGCGTAGCCTTCCAGACCGACCATCTGGTCGGGCACGAAGCCGTTGACCAGGCTCAGCGGCAGGCGGGTCAGCGAGAGCGTAGCATCGATGGCATCCTCGGTCTTCTTGCCCGTGCCGGGCACCGTGGTGGCCGACTTGTAAGTGCCTGAGAGCATGCAGAACTCCTCGTCGTCGAGCATCAGCCGGGCCTCGACGGCGTGTGTGTCGTCTTCTCGCATCAGGTAGTCCAACTCTGCCCCGAGGTTGCCGATGGGCGAGCCTTCGTAGGTCATCTGGCGTATGCTCATGTCGCTGACGACGGAGATTTGCTTTTCCTGGTCTTGCACGATGTGGAAGTCGCCGTTCAGAAGACCCGTCATGCGCGGAACATAGGGGATGACCGAGGTCAGCTCGTCTAAGTCGAACTGGTTGAGGGTGACCGTCAGGTCTTGCAGCATCAGCGAGTCCTGTTCCTCGCTGTAGATTTTCACGCCTGTCTTGTCGTCTGCCACGAGGTCTACCTTGGCCTGAATCTTGTTGTTGGCATTGAGGAACACGTAGTTGTCGCTGTTCAGCCTGAACAGCTTGTAGCCGATGGTGGGCTGTTCGGGCATGAACTTGATGCGGATGCCCTCTGCCTCCATGGCCGCCGATGCGCCCAGGCGGATGCCCATGCGCCCGCGGTCGTCGAAGTAGCGCAGCCCGATGAGCGCGCCATGCTCGGTGACATGGCCGTCGAACAGGGCGTTGAAGACGAACTGCGGGTTGCGGCGGTTGTTGGTTATCTGGCCGCCGTATGTCAGCATCTCTCCCTTCTGCCTGATTTTCAGCAGAATGGTGTCAATGCGCAGGCTGTCGTAGTTGAGGGCGTGTACGTGGGCATCGCCGTTGATGCCCGTCTCCGGCGAGGTGTTGATGTCAATCAGCAGCTGCTTGAAGTCTATGGCGTTGGCTCTCAGGATATTGGCCATCGGGTTGTCGCGCCCGCTCTCTATGTGCAGCTTCATGACGGGCAGCAGGCGCTTGATGGTCGACTGGTCTATCACCTTGTTCTGATACTGCGCCAGAACGGAGTCTGACAGGGCTGTGGCCTGGGCGAGCAGCTGCTCGTAGCCGCCGCTGCCGTCAAGTTTCATAATCAGGTTGCCGCTTTGGGCGCGCACCACGGTCGTGTCGGGGGTGGTGCGCAGCAGCAGTCCGATGTCCTCAGGGTGGTAGGTGCGCTGCTTGTCGGTCAGGGTGATGCTGCTGAAGCGGCCTTTCAGCTCGTGATTCCGCTTCAGGTCTGAGCTGAGGTCGAGCGAGCTGTTCAGCCCGACGGTCAGCGTGTCTGCCACCAGCCGCAGCCGGTAGAGGTCTACCCGGCTGAGGGCGGCGCTCAGGGCACCCGACACGTGGTTGGGGCTCAGCTGGGCGGTGATGCCGACAGCGCCGTCAAACAGCCGGTTGTGGCCTGTCAGGGTGGCGGTGGCTTGCCCGTCTTTCAGCGTGGCGTTGGCGGCGATGTCGTCAAACGACAGGCTGCCGTATTGCAGCTGGCTGATGGTGGCGTCGGCGGCAAGCGCGCTTTTGCTGGACAGGAAGTCGGTGCCGCGGCCTTCTACGCTGATGTCGGCCGACAGGTGGTGGAGTGAGTCTTTCGGCATGAAGTGGTGCAAGTTCAGATGGCTGATGCTCACGTCTGCGCTGTATCTCACGGCCTTCACATCATAGAATCCCTTGGCCGTCACCTCACCCTCGGCCTCCCGGGCGGTCAGGTCGGCCGCATACGAGCTGCCGTTGGCCTTGACGGTGCCGCTCAGGCTGATGTTGTCTGGTATGTTGTAGTTTCTTTGCACGTCGGCAGGCAGCAGGGCAGTCAGGAAGCCGATGTTCTGGGTCTGTGCGCTGAGTTTGATGTCGGCGCGCAGCCGGTCGGTGTCGGTCAGGTTGGCGGCCGACCCCTTGGCGGTCAGGTGGAACGCCGTTGGCAGCGACAGGTCGAGACCCGTGAAGTCCGCTTCTGCCAGACTGCCATTGACCGACCCTTTGATGCTGAGTGGGTGATTGGGATATTGCTGTATGAACGCTTGCGGCAGCCCGCCCATGAAGCGCATCAGGTCTTGCTTGCCTATCTGGGCGTTGAGCCTGACTCTCAGCTGGTCGTCGGCGTTGCCGCTGAAGGCCATGTCGGCCTCGGCCTCTATGTCTGAGTCGGGTGTTTGGAGTGTCGCGTGTGGCAGCGTGATGCGAGTGAACGTGGAGTCCAGCCGCACACCGCCTGTCAGCCTGGTGATTTCCAGTCCGCTTTTCTCCTTCAGGGCCGTCTGCCTGACATATAGTGACGTGCCGTTGGGGGAGTAGCTGATGGAGTCTATGCCCAGCCGTATGTCATTGATGGCAAGGTGGTTGTAGTCCAGCCCCTCGGCCTCAGGCTCGAAGCGGTTGTCGTAGGTCAGCCGGCCGTCAGCCCAGTCAAGGCTGCCCACCCGGTAGAGGCTGTTGCCCAGGTCGATGTCGGCCTCTCTGGCAACGGTGTGCCCCAGGTAGGCGCCAATGCTGAGGGTGTCGCCCGGCAGGCGGATGGCCAGCTGGGTGCGGCTGACGGTGATGGAGTCGGCGTTGATTCTCCATTTCACTGCAGACTGGGTGGTGTCTACCGCGGCCGTGTCGCTGAGTGTGATGTCGAGCTGCGCATCCGCCAGCCGGGCACCGTTGACCTCCACGGTCTCCCGCTCCAGGTCGATGCCTTTAGACGACAGCCACAGTTCGCCGACGCGGCCCTTTATCCGCAGGTCGCTGATGAAGCCGTTGGTGTTGAGGCTCGCGCCGTTGAGCGAAAGCTCGTTGACGACCACCCGCCCGCTGAAGAGGGGGCGCAGCTTGACATCGGCCACGAGCTTCTTCACGTCGGCAATGGTGTCATTCGTCTGTGGCAGCGAGTCGTTAGGCATGATGACCCGGAAACCCTCAACGCCCAGGTCGAGCGGCCACTCCAGCAGCACCCGGTCTATCGTAATCTGCATGCCCGTCTTTTCTGAAGCGACGGCCGCCACCTTCTGCACCGCCCAGTTCTGAACGGGCGGCAAATAGAGTAGGGCAGCGAGCAGCAGGAACAGCAGAACGGGTGTCAGCATCACCAGCGCCATCCACTTGAATATTCTCTTCATGATGTTTCTTCGTGCGATTCGCACTGCAAAAGTACAAATTTTCTATGAAAAAATATTTTCTTTTGGCTTATTTTCACTACCTTTGCACCATAAATTCTAAACTCTATCATTTTATGGGACTCATTGGATCAGTTATTTTAGGTATTCTGGCAGGTTTGTTTGCCAACAAAATCATGGGTAAGAGCAGCGATGGCTGCTGGTGGAATTTGTTTCTTGGTGTCATTGGCGGCTTTGTCGGTGGCTGGGTCTTCGACCTGCTGAACATCTCGTGGGGCGGTGTCATCGGCCAGCTTGGCACGGCCATCGTCGGCGCGGTCATCGTGCTTTTCGTTGCCAACAAGCTCAAGTAGCACTTGCCCGTGTCCTGTCGGCAAAAACTCCACAAGTTTTGCCGCTAAAGTACCGCTTTTCCCCCCGAAAAGCAGAAAGTGGCATTATCGTTTTGTTGTTCCTTGCCGCATTTTTTT
>JAFLSH010000270.1 GCA_022511055.1 Prevotella sp.
AAGTTTGCCGGCTCGGATTTTATTCGTAACTTTGCAGCAAACATGCGTGGATTGTCAAGCAACAAGGAAGACATGAAGAGAATTCTGATTATCAACGGGCCCAACCTGAACCTGCTCGGGCAACGCGAGCCGGGCATCTACGGCAGCGAGGCGTTTGAGAGCTACCTGCCGAAGCTGCGGCAGCGGTTCCCGGAGGTGGAGATTGGCTACTACCAGAGCAATATCGAGGGCGAGCTGATAGACAAGATGCAGCAGGCGGGCTTCATGGAGCCCTGCGACGGCATTGTGCTGAACGCCGGGGCATACACCCACACGAGCATTGCGCTGCACGACTGCATCCGCTCGCTGAAGTGCCCCGTTATCGAGGTACACATCTCCAACGTGCATCAGCGCGAGGAGTTCCGCCACCGCTCGCTCATCTCGGCTGCCTGCCGCGGGGTCATCTGCGGCTTCGGGCTCGACAGCTACCGGCTGGCCGTGGAGGCCATTGCGAACAAGGACTGAGGGATGGGGAGCGAAGGAACGCAGCTGGAGGACTATGTGCGCGCACATGCCTCGCCGGAGCCTGACTACCTCTACCGGCTGTGGCGCGCCACCAACCTGCGCACGGTACACGGGCGCATGGCCAGCGGACACGTGCAGGGGCGGCTGCTGAAGATGCTGGTGCAGATGGTACGGCCGCAGCGGGTGCTGGAAATAGGCACGTTCAGCGGCTACAGTGCCATCAGCATGGCCGAGGGGCTGCCGCCGGGCGGGCGGCTCTACACCTTCGAGGTGAACGACGAGATGGAGGACTTCACGCGACCATGGATAGAGGGCTCTGAGGTGGGCGACCGCATCACGTTCACCATTGGCGATGCGCTGGTGGAGGCGCCGCGGCTGGGCATTACGTTTGACATGGTGTTCATAGACGGCGACAAGCGGCAGTACTGCGACTACTACGAGATGGCGCTCAGCCTGCTGCGGCCGGGGGGCTACATACTGGCAGACAACACGCTCTGGGACGGCCACGTGGTAGACCGCGCCTACGACCACGACCGCCAGACGCTCGGCATCGAGGCTTTCAACGACCACGTGGCGCAGGACCGGCGCGTTGAGCAGGTGCTGCTGCCGCTGCGAGACGGGCTGACACTCATCAGGAAGAAAGACCCGCAGACACCACCGAGAGAAACGGGATCCTGAACAGGCGCAGGCTTCCGAGTAACAAGAATAACAAATAAAAAAAACAGAAAAGAAACAACGTGTCTGGCAAACGCCTGTTCAGACCATCGACCCCCGCGGAAAAGAGGGGGCAAACAACAAATTTATGCAAGAGACAAGACAAAACAAGATTTCACGACTGCTGCAAAAGGAACTCAGTCTGATTTTCCAGGAACAGACCCGCGCCATGCACGGTGTGATGGTCAGCGTAACGCAGGTCAGGATTTCGCCCGACCTGAGCATCTGCACCACCCACCTGAGCATATTCCCCAGCGAGCGCGGCCAGGAGATTCTCAGCAACATTGAACAGAACAACAAGTCGATACGCTATGCGCTGGGCCAGCGCGTGCGCAACCAGCTGCGCATTGTGCCCGAGCTGCGCTTCTTCATCGACGACTCGCTGGACTACATTGAAAAGATTGACAGCCTGCTGAAGAAATAGGCAGCCGGCACCACACTGCTCTATATGAACTTCCCATTCTACATTGCCCGCCGCTACCTCTTCTCGAAGAAGTCGACCCATGCCATCAATGTCATCAGCGGCATCTCGGTGGTCGGCGTGGCCATTGCCACCATGGCGCTCGTGGTCACGCTCTCGGTGTTCAACGGCTTCCACGACCTGGTGGCCTCGTTCTTCACGTCATTCGACCCGCAGCTGAAGATAACACCCGCCAAGGGCAAGACCATAGCCGCCGACGACCCCGTGCTGACCAAGATACGCCAGATGCCCGAGGTGGAGGTGGCCACCGAGTGCGTGGAAGACCAGGCGCTGGCACTCTACAACGGCCGCCAGGCCATGGTCACCATCAAGGGCGTTGACGACAACTTCGACTCGCTGACCTACATCCGCGACATACTCGTGGGCGACGGCGAGTATGAGCTGCATGCCGCCGACATGAACTACGGCATACTGGGCATCAGGCTGGCCGACCAGCTGGGAACGGGCTACCGTTTCAACTCCACCCTTCGGATTTTCGCCCCCCGGCGCGAAGGCCAGCTGAACATGGCCGACCCGAGCGACGGCTTCGTTGAAGACGAGCTTTACTCGCCGGGCGTGCTGTTCAGTGTCAGGCAGGCCAAGTACGACAAAGGCACCATAGTCACCAGCATCAACTTCGCGCGGCAGCTGTTCGACCAGTACGGCCGCCTCTCATCGCTGGAGCTGCGGCTGAAGCCCGGCAGCGACTTCAACAGCGTGAAGAAGCAGATGAAGCAGGCGGCGGGCGACCGCTTTCTGGTGAAAGACCGCTACGAGCAGCAAGACGACACGTTCAAAATCATGAAGATAGAGAAGCTCATTGCCTATATCTTCCTGACATTCATACTCGTAGTGGCCTGCTTCAACATCATCGGCTCGCTCTCGATGCTCATTATCGACAAGAAAGACGACGTGGTGACACTGCGCAACCTGGGGGCATCTGACCGGCAGATAGTTCGCATCTTTCTGTTCGAGGGGCGGCTCATATCGGGCATCGGCGCCATCATCGGCCTGCTCATCGGCCTGCTGCTCTGCTGGCTTCAGCAGACATACGGCATTGTGGCGTTAGGCTCCAGCAGCGGCTCATTCGTTATCGATGCCTATCCTGTCAGCGTTCACCCCACCGATGTCGCCCTGATTTTCGCCACCGTGCTGATTGTCGGCTTCCTCGCCGTGTGGTATCCAGTCCGCTACTTTGCCAAGCGGCTGCTGAACTGACAAACGCCGCACAGGGGGAGGGAGGAGTTAAGGAAGTTAGAGAAGTTAAAGGAGTTAAGCCATATGTTTTGCGCCGCAAGGTCGGCCGAAAGAAAACTATGAGTTTCTGAAAAAAACTCGGCACTTTAGCTGAAAAAAGCGGCACTTTTCGACCAAAAACTCCGTGAGTTTCGGCAAAAAAGCGGCACTTTAGAAAAATTACTCCGTGAGTTT
>JAFLSH010000271.1 GCA_022511055.1 Prevotella sp.
ACGCGCGCGCGTGAGATGCTTACATTGCCTCCGCCATGAGGTCTTTTCTACCGATAAGACTGAAGATGGTTATCTCGTTGTCTTCGTTGAGAATGCGGAGTGTGCGGAGTATTTCGTTGAGTGTCGAGCCGCTGGTGGTCACATCGTCTATTATCAGAATGTTCTGCTGGCGAATGGAAGCACAAAGCTGCTTGTCTTTCTCGTTGGCAAATTTCAGGAAGTTCATGATGTAAGGGCGGAAACGGCTCTTTTTTACATCTTTTGCTATGGTGAAATAGTCTTTTTGCTGAATCATGTCCACCATCTTGTTGATGGATTGCCTTACTTCTTCCTTTTGTTTCTCGGTATAGCGCGGGCGACCATTCTCAAGCATATCCTCAAGATACTGCTCCTCAAAAGCATCCATATCGAAGGATATGTTACTTGGGAGCGACTTCACTAATTCCATTTTCCGCAACAAGGGTTGTGCGAAACGATAGATGTAGCGGAGCATATATTGATTGACCTTGCTCGATGACTCAGGCATCACAACAAGATTGTAGTTGTAAAGGTTGATGCGGCGGTCGAGGTTGTCAATGGCTTTCTTGATGAACTGCGTCAGGTCGGGATTATCTTGCAGCGATTCCGTGAACTTTACGTGCTTGATGAATGCCGTGCGCACAGCACCGTCTACCTGTTCGCCAAACTCATAGCCATAGTAGAAGCATTTGCCGAATGCCTCTATCTGATAGCCATCACCGGTCAAACGGATAAGGTCGTCACAGCCATCGTGTTCAAAGTCAAATACAAACTGTTGTTGCTCGTTATCGAATGTTACGCCCATAATGCTTCAGAATTGTTCGCGTTTCAAGGGTTGCCGTTCAAGTGTCGTTCAGACGTGCAGTGTCAGCACGAAGCGGGTGCCTTTTGTGAACTCCGGGTCGATGTCGAGGTCGCCGTTCATCTTCAGCGCCATCTGCTTGCAGATGGGCAGCCCGAGACCGTCGCCGGTGGTCAGGTCCTTGATTTCAAGGAACGGCTTGAACACGTCTTCGCGCTTCTCCTCGGGTATGCTTGCCCCCGTGTTCGACACCAGGAACTGGTGGGTGTGCGCGCTGCGCTTCCTGAACTCCAGGCTGATTTTTCCGCCCTCTGGCGTGTACTCCGCCGCATTGTTGAGCAGGTGCAGCAGAATGTGGGCGGCATATTCCTTGTTGATTTTGGCTGTCATCTTCGGGGCGTTGACCGTCAGTGTCACATCGCGCTTCACCTGCTGGCGTATCTGGTCCATCATGCCCTCGCAGAACGGTGTCATCTGCGTGTCTTCCAGCTCTACGGCCTCGTCAGCCGTATTTTCCAGTTCAGACAGTGTCTGCACATGACTTGAGAAGTCGAGCAGCGCCTGTACCTCGGGAATGCGGCTGTCCAGTTTCTGGAGCGTAGGCTCAATCTGGGCGGAAATGTTGCTGATGAACTTGGCTTTCAGCGCATTGGTCTCGTTGGCCAGGCGGATAGCCTTCTTCTGCTTGCGGGTCAGCACGATATAGCGCAGCAGCACAATGGCTCCAATGACCAAGGCCGCTGCCAAGGCTGCCGCCAAGATGCCTAAGCCCACGATAATGGCCTGGCGTGTGGTCAGCTTGCTGTCCTTCTCGGCAATGGAAGCCTCGTTGTCGGCTATCTGCTGCTTCAGTGCGCCTATCTCATCGGCCGTTTTCAGTGCGTTCACGGAGTCCTTCCATGCCATGTAGCTGCTGTATGACTGGGCCACCAGGCTGGCGCTGCCGCTCTTGCGCCCATTGGCTATCAGTGTCTGGTAGACCGCATCGACCTTGTCATACTGCTTGTCGGCGGTCAGCTTGCTGGCCATCTGCTTGAACACGGCGTTGCCCTGTGCGCTCTGGCCAAAGGTGTAGTAATAGATGGCCTTGTTGTAGAGCAAGTCGTTCTTCACGTTCTCGTCGCCCGAGGCGTTGGCCTGGCTCTCCATCACGTTCAGCTGCTCCTTGGCACTTTCGCTTCGTCTCAGCTTGATGTACATCTGCATGCGCTCCTTGGTGGTCTGGTAGTACTGGGCAGACTTCTGGGCGGCCGTCTGGCTGCTGGCATTGACAGACTGGTCTATGCGGCGGAGAAGGTCGAAGGCTTCCTTGTAGTAGTTCTCCTTGTAATAGAGTGCTGCACCCTTTGCCCCGCACTCCACGGCCTGTGGCATCTGCCCTTTGTTGGCATAGTCCTCGAAGGCGCGGATGTAAAGATAGCGGGTGGTGGCAATGCTGCCCTCCTTGTCTGCCGCCTCTGCGCGTTGTTGCAGCTCGCTTTTCTTGCTGTCCTGTGCGTAGGTCAAGGCGAAGCAGAACAGGAGTTGGAAGAATAGGATAAATGTTTTTCTGTTCATAGATGTTAAGAGATATGTGTTTTCGTTGCTTATGTTTTTTTTGTTACGGATTATATTTTGTTGATGTCCACATAGCCGTGCATGACAGCGTATATGGTCATCGCCGAGACACTTTTAACGCCGAGCTTGTCCATGATGTTCTTGCGGTGGGTCACAACCGTGGCGAAGCCGATGTTCAGCTTGTCCGCTATCTCCTTGTTGATGTAGCCCTGCACAATGAGTGACATGACCTCTATCTCGCGGTCTGTCAGCACTTTCTGCTGTAGTATGTGCGGCAGTGGCGGCATGTTCTTCCCGTCTTTGTGGGCATGCTGCTCGAGCATCAGCAGCGCCCGCACCAGCTCATCTTCTGGCACGTTGATGCACAGCGAATGGAACTTTGACAGCGGTGCGCCTCCTTCCAGCCCCAGTGTCAGCACAATGGTCTTGCGCTGTCGCTCGTCAAAGAACGGCTTGTGTTCCAGCACAATGTTCATGGCCACGAAATAGTGTACATACTGGTCAGGCTGGCTGGCGGTCAGTTCAGAGAAAGAGCCGAAAATGTCAACTGTCATGACAGGCATGACATTCTGTAACATCTGCTTCAGCCCCAGGGCTGCCAGCGTGTTAGGGTCGATAATCGCTATTTTCGGTCGTCTTTCCGGCATATCAGCTGCAAAGTTACACTATTTTTTTCTCTAAACCAAATCTTTCTCCGCTTTTCTATTTT
>JAFLSH010000272.1 GCA_022511055.1 Prevotella sp.
ACGTGACTTTCTGTAACTTAATTGACATATATCAAGGTAAAAATGTTACTTCAGTTTCCGAAATTTGTGCATATTGGTCGGCAGTGCCGCTTTCCCGATTTCGGAATAGTACTACTTTTCAGATTTTGACCTTGAAATCAAAAAAGTGGCGCATCCCGATTAGGAATGCGCCGCTTGATTGAGTATGGTCTGGGAATTCTATGAGAATCCCATCGCATCATTGGGGATAACCCGCCAGTTTACTCGTTGCTCCAGTCCTCCTGTGCCTTGCGCACATAGGTCTTGTAGCGGAGCTGTGCCATCTTCTGAGCCTCGGCAAAGAGTTCCTCGGCCTCGTTGGGATAGGCTTTCTTCACGCTGAGATAGCGAACCTCGCCCATGAGGAAGTCGTGGAAGTCTGCCCAGTTAGGCTCCTTGGAGTCGAGCGAGAACGGATTCTTGCCTTCCTCGGCCAGTGCGGGATTGTAGCGCCAGAGGTGCCAGTAGCCGCAGTCGACAGCCTTCTTCTCCTCGGCCTGCGACTTGCCCATACCGCCCTTGGCCTTCAGGCCGTGGTTGATACAGGGTGCGTAGGCGATGATGACAGACGGGCCGTTCCATGCCTCAGCCTCGCGGATGGCCTTGAGCGTCTGGGCGTGGTCGGCGCCCATGGCAATCTGGGCAACATAGACGTAGCCGTAGGTGGTGGCAATCATGCCGAGGTCCTTCTTGCGGATACGCTTGCCCTGAGCAGCAAACTGGGCGATGGCGCCGAGCGGGGTGGCCTTGGATGCCTGTCCGCCGGTGTTGGAGTAGACCTCGGTGTCAAGCACCAGGATGTTCACGTCCTCGCCCGATGCAATCACGTGGTCGAGACCGCCGTAGCCGATGTCGTATGAGGCACCGTCACCGCCGATAATCCACTGTGAACGCTTGATGAGGTAGTGGTCGAGTGTCTGGAGTTCCTTGCAGGTCTCGCAACCCTTGGCGGCGCACTCTGCGATGAGCGGCTTCAGGGCAGCGGCGATGCGCTTCGTCTCCTCGGCATCCTCGCGCTTCTCTATCCATTCCTTGGCCAGTGCCTTGTACTCATCGCTGACGTTGCAGCTGTCGCAGGCTTCCTGCAGCAGCTTGGCCACGCGCTCCTTCATCTTCTTGTTACCGAGAGCCATGCCGAGACCGAACTCGCAGAAGTCCTCGAACAGAGAGTTGTTGAAGGCCGGACCCTGACCCTTCTCGTTCTTCGTGTAAGGCGTAGAGGGGATGGATGCAGAATAGATTGACGAGCAGCCGGTGGCGTTGGCAATCATCTGGCGGTCGCCGAACAGCTGGCTGATGAGCTTCACATACGGAGTCTCGCCGCAACCAGAGCAAGCACCAGAGAACTCGAACAGCGGCTGTGCGAACTGTGAGTTCTTGACGTTTGACTTGATGTCTACCAGAGCCTGCTTGCTGGGCACTTTCACCAGCTTGTTCCAGTCGGCAGCCATCTTCTTCATGTCGGCAGCATCGGGGTTGAAGGGCACCATGGTGAGCGCCTTGCCCAGCTTCGGGTGGCCCGGGCAGATGTCGGCACAGTTGCCGCAGCCCAGACAGTCAAGCACTGAAGGCTCGATGACGAAGTGCATGCCCTTCATGGCGGCGGGAGCTTTCATCTCGAGGGTCTCCAGACCGTCGAAGCCTGCCAGCTCGTCGTCTGTCAGCACAAACGGGCGGATGGCAGCGTGAGGACAGATGTAGGCACACTGGTTACACTGTATGCAGTTCTCCTTGTTCCATACGGGAACGAAAGCCTCCACGCCGCGCTTCTCGTAGGCGGCAGTGCCGACCTCCCAAGAGCCGTCGACGGTGTTGTGCTTCACGAAGTCGCTGACCTTCAGCAAGTCGCCGGCCTGTGCGTTGATGGGGCGCACCAGCTCCTTGACGAATGCAGGTGCATCGTCCTGCTTCTCAGCATCGTCGGGCAGGCTGGCCCACTCAGGCTTGACGGTGAGCTGAACGTACTCGCCGCCGCGGTCGACAGCAGCATAGTTCTTGTCGACAATATCCTGACCCTTTGAGCCGTAGGACTTCACGATGGCTTCCTTCATCTTCTCAACAGCCAGCTCCACGGGGATGACACCCGTAATGCGGAAGAAGGCCGACTGGAGGATGGTGTTGGTGCGGTTGCCCAGACCAATCTCCTGTGCAATCTTCGTGGCGTTGATGGTATAGACGGTGATGTTGTTCTGTGCGAAGTAGCGTTTCACCTTGTTGGGCATGAACTTCTCCAGCTCGTCAGCATCGAAGATGGTGTTCAGCAGGAACGTGCCGTTCTTCTGCAAGCCGCGGGTCACGTCGTACATGTGCAGGTAAGCCTGAACGTGGCAGGCCACGAAGTTAGGCGTGGTTACCAGATAGGTTGAGCGGATGGGCGTGTCGCCGAAACGCAGGTGCGAACAGGTGAAGCCGCCAGACTTCTTTGAGTCGTATGAGAAATATGCCTGGCAGTACTTGTCGGTGTTGTTACCGATAATCTTCACAGAGTTCTTGTTAGCACCTACCGTACCGTCAGCACCGAGACCATAGAACTTGGCCTGGAACATACCTGCACCGCCGAGTGCCATCTCCTCAACCTGCGGCAGCGAGGTGAAGGTGACGTCGTCGACGATACCCACGGTGAAGTGATTCTTCGGCTCGGGCATGGCGAGGTTGTTGAACACGCTGATAATCTGTGCAGGCGTGGTGTCGCGGCTGCCGATGCCATAGCGACCACCGACGATGAGCGGCCGGTCTTCGACATCGTAGTAGGCTTCCTTCACGTCAAGATACAGCGGCTCGCCGTTAGCGCCCGGCTCCTTCGTGCGGTCAAGCACGGCAATGCGCTTGACGGTCTTGGGAACGCTGGCCAGCAGGTGCTTCACGCTGAACGGGCGATAGAGGTGTACGCTAATCATACCCACCTTCTCGCCGTTGGCGTTCAGATGGTCGATGGCCTCGCGGGCAGCATCGGTGGCAGAGCCCATGAGGATAATCATGCGGTCAGCATCCTCGGCTCCGTAGTAAGAGAAGAGGTGATACTCACGGCCGGTAATCTTCGAGATTTCGCCGAGGT
>JAFLSH010000273.1 GCA_022511055.1 Prevotella sp.
CCAAAACTCATGGAGTTTTTGGTCGAAAAGTGCCGAGTTTTTGGCAATAGTCGGGGCGTTTTCCTGAAAAAATAGGCAGGTGTCTGTGGGCGCGATGCACTTTGCGCCGCTCCGCGATGGGAAAATGAAATTTTATTTGTACTTTTGCACCCGAAATCAGACAAGTGCGAGCATAAAAGTGTCTTTCCGACTATGAGCATTTTCGATATTTGGCTGTTGGCCGTAGCTTTGGCCATGGATTGCCTGGCGATATCCATCGTCAGCGGAGTTATCGTGCGCCGTGTCATCGTGCGCATGGCCCTGCTTTTCGGTTTGTTTCAGGGGCTGATGCCCGTGCTGGGCTGGCTGGGCATGAGCAGCTTCAGCCAGCAGCTGGAGGCCATCGACCACTGGATAGCCTTCGGGCTGTTGGTACTCATCGGCGGTAACATGATACGCGAGGCCGTCAGCGGGCGCGAAGACGAGCATTTCAACCCGCTGGGGCTGAGCATGCAGCTGATGCTGGCCGTGGCTACGAGCATTGATGCGCTGGCCATCGGTATCTCCATGGCCTGCACGGGCTATCATCGGCTGGCGCAGCTGGCCGTGCCGGTGGGCATCATCGGGCTGGTGTCGCTGGTGTTCAGTCTGGTGGGGCAGGGGCTGGGCATCCGCTTTGGCCAGCGCATCGCGCAGCGGCTGAAGCCTGAGCTGCTGGGGGGCATCATCCTGATTCTCATCGGCGTGAAGATTCTGGTCACCCACATCTGAGTGAAAAGGGGTACTGGGAAAACGTGGAAAGATGCTGAGAAACAGGTGCTTGGCTCTGCACCGCAGGGAAGCTGCAGCATAAAAATGCAAAAAAAGACGGGATTTTTGTGCGTAAAAAGAAATAAATGTGTAATTTTGCAGCGCTAAACCTTTTATAAATTAAACATTACAGGAAATGACAAAATCATTGAGACTATTTGGGGTGTCGTTCTTCGTGTCGGCAATGGCGCTGGGCTTTGTGGCATGTGGCGGCAGTGATGATGAGGACTTGAGCGATGGCGTAGTGTCGTCAATGGCCGGGCTTCTTGACAAGGAGAGCGGCCTGCGGGTGAAGAAAGCGGGCGACTATACGTACAACTATAGTGACAACGGCAGGATTCAGAGTGCCACGGCCGGCAGCTACACGAGCTTCCAGTTTGGGTACAACCCGAACTACCTCTCGTTCCAGGAAACGTGGCAGGGCGAGGTGGAAGATGAGGGCTATTACCGGCTTGTCTACAACGTGGCGGGTCTGCTTGCCGGCATGACCTATTCCAGTGATGGGATTGATGACAACGGCTACAGGGAAACGAATGACAGCGAGGCTACTGTCGCGTACAGCGGCGGGCGCATCTCAAAGGTCAGCATTACGGGCAGCGGCAGCTACTATGAAGATGGCTACCGCATCACGTGGACTGCCACGGGCATGCTCACCTTTACCTGGGCTAACAGCCGGCTGGTGAAAGTAACGTGGGAGCGCGACCAGCGGCAGGCTGATGAAAGATACCACAGCACTGAGGAGTGGAACTATGATTATAATGACGGTGTTGGCAACGCCTATCTGCAATATACGCCGTCGCTGACACTGGCCATCGAGGAGGATATGGATATCTTTGCATACGTGGGGCTGCTGGGCGAAGGGTCGGCGCAGCTGCCGTCGAGTGCTACATACAGCGAAGAGGTGATATTGTCGGCAAAAGAAGAGTACACGAGCGAAAAGTCGTACAACTTCAGGTATGGGTTTAACAAGAACGGCTCCGTCAGCTATACCTATGTCGATAGCAACCGCTACGATTTCAAGTATGACTACGCAGACACGCGCGCCGCTGCACAGGAAGAGAGCCAGGAACAGGCAACGAAGGGAAAGCGCCCGTTCCGGCTGTTCCAGCCCCTGCGCAGAAGCAGCAAGTAAGGCACTATCCCCAAGAAGAAACTCCCACAAACTGCATCATGCAGTCTGTGGGAGTTCCTTTTTCAGAATGCTATTGTCTGGTTTACTGCGGCTGCTTGCCGATGTAGGCAAGAATGCCACCGTCAACATAAAGCACATGGCCGTTGACGGCATCAGAAGCCTTGGAAGCCAGGAACACGGCGGGCCCGCCAAGCTCACTGGGGTCGAGCCAGCGGCCGGCTGGCGTCTTGGCGCAGATGAAGCTGTCGAATGGGTGGCGGCTGCCGTCTGGCTGGCGCTCACGCAGCGGAGCGGTCTGCGGGGTGGCAATGTAGCCCGGGCCAATGCCGTTGCACTGAATGTTGTACTCGCCATACTCAGAGCAGATGTTGCGGGTGAGCATCTTCAGGCCACCCTTGGCGGCAGCGTAGGCAGAGACGGTCTCGCGGCCCAGCTCAGACATCATTGAGCAGATGTTGATGATTTTGCCCTCGCGGCGCTCCATCATCTCAGGGATAACGGCCGAGGAGCAGATGAACGGGCCCACCAGGTCGATGTCAATGACCTGCTGGAACTCGGCGCGCTTCATCTCGTGCATGGGAATGCGCTTGATAATGCCGGCGTTGTTGACCAAGATGTCAATCTGACCTACCTCTTCGTGAATCTTGCTGACCAGCTCCTTCACGGCATCCTCGTTGGTCACGTCGCATACGTAGCCCTTCACGTTGGTGATGCCGGCCTCCTTGTAGTTGTCCAGACCGCGCTGCAGGGCAGCCTCGTTGATGTCGTTGAAGATAATGTTCTTAATGCCGGCGGCCACGAAAGCCTTGGCAATGTTAAACCCGATTCCGTAAGATGCGCCGGTAATCCAGGCGTTCTTACCTTCTAATGAAAACATGTTTGTCATAGCTGTTGTCGTTTTTTTATGATTAGTTATTGTTATTATTGGTTATTCCGTCACTGTGTCTGCTGCCGTAGTCTCTCACCTCAGGTCAGCTATCTGCGAAAAGTCCTGGTCGCCATAGTCAAGGTTTTCGCCGCCCATGCCCCAGATGAACGTGTAGTTGTGTGTGGCGGCGGCGGAGTGAATGCTCCATTCGGGCGAGATGACCGCCTGCTCGTTGTGCATCCAGATGTGGCGCGTCTCCTGCGGCTCGCCCATGAAGT
>JAFLSH010000274.1 GCA_022511055.1 Prevotella sp.
GAAGTGAAGCCCGAGGACGAAATCAAGTCTCAGGACGACCTCTCTAAGACCAACACCGCTATCGGTACTTTCGACGTGAAAGGTAACGACGAGGCCGAGGGTGAGGTGCTGAAGGCAAAGGAAGTCGTTGTAGACGAGAAGCCGAAGGAAGAAGAGACCAAGGTGTTCGACGTTGTTGAGCAGATGCCTCAGTTCCCCGGCGGTCCGCAAGCTCTGTTCGAGTATCTCTCGAAGAATATCAAGTACCCGGTAGTAGCCGAGGAGAATGGCATTCAGGGTCGCGTTATCGTTACCTTCGTGGTTGAGCGCGACGGCTCTATCACTGACGTGAAGGTCGCCAAGTCCGTGGATCCCTCGCTCGACAAGGAGGCACAGCGCGTTGTGCGCTCTATGCCCAACTGGATTCCTGGTAAGCAGAACGGCTCGGCAGTGCGTGTGAAATACACCGTGCCCGTAACCTTCAAACTTCAGTAAAACGTAATGAACGCATCCAAATTTGTTGGATTAACACTTACTTTAGGCTTGTTCCTCTCATGTGGGAACAAGCCTAAATCTCTGCCTTACGACTACGAGGCGGCGGCCGCCACGTTTGCCGCAGACGAGAGCTTCTACCCCGTGCTTGACGAGGAGCTTGAAGTCTACAACGCCCTGCATGCGCTGGGCGAGCTGAAACCCGACTACACCGACCAGGAAGATGCCATCACCAAGCTGATGAAGAACGAGGTCTGGCTGGCCTTTGCATCGCGCCAGTTGTCGGAGCGTGAGCTGCAAAACCTGCGCGACAGGCAGTTCATGCCGCGAGTCATACCCATTGCCTATGACGGCCTTGCCATCATTGTCAATAACACCAACCCCGACACCTGCATCACCGTGAAAGACTTCACCCGCATTCTCAGCGGCGAGGTGAAGGACTGGAAGGAAGTCTACCCGAAGTCACGCCTGGGCGAGATTGACGTTGTCTTCGACAATCCCAAATCCAGCACCGTTACCTGGTGTGTCGACTCGCTCCTTGCAGGCAAGCCCATCAACAGTGCCAATATCGGCGCTGTGAAAAAGAGTGCTGAGGTCATTGACTACGTTGAGAAACACGAGAATGCCATTGGCATTATCGGCTCCAACTGGCTCAACGACAAGCGCGACACCACCAATGTCACGTTCAAGAAGAATATTACTGTCATGAAAGTAAGCAGGTTGGACAGCGCCACCGCCTATAACAGCTGGCGCCCCTACCAATACTATATCTACAACGGAAACTACCCCTTGGTGCGCACCATCTATGCGCTGCTCAACGAGCCGCGCAGCGGCGTGCCCTCAGGCTTTGCCCACTTCTGCCGGCTGCCAAAGGGGCAGATGATTATTCTCAAGACAGGACTGCTGCCCATACAGGCCGACATGAATGTCAGGGAAGTTAATGTAAGTAAAAACTAATTGACTTTTCCAGCCGGGAAGTGTCATAGAAATAGCGAAACACGAACAAACAGATGTCTAACCCTAATAAAAAAACTAAGTGATTATGAAGACAATGAAATATGTATTACTTGGAGCCATGATGCTCAGCATTACCGCTCCGGCCGTTGCCCAGGATGGCACCGCAGCTGATGTCAATGCGATGAAGGCACTTATTGCCAGCAAGCAGGCTGATGCTAAAACGTTGAAACCGTTCATTAACAAGAACAAGAAGAACGCCGAAAACCTGACCGCTTTCGGCCGTGCCTTCTACGAGGCTCGCGACACCACTCATGCCCGTGAGTTTGCCGAGTATGCCATGAAGCTGAAGTACGCACCTGCCTATGTTCTCCGTGGCGACATTGCCGCGCTGGCAGAGGATGGCGGCGGCGCAGCTGCCTACTACGACCAGGCCATCTACTTCGACCCGAAGAATCCCGATGCCTATCGCAAGTATGCTTCCGTGTACCGCAAAATCAGCCCGGAGGGCGCTGTGGCCAAGCTGAACGACCTGCGGGCGCAGGTGCCTGACTATCCCGTTGATGCCATCATTGGCCATATCAACTACATCTCCAACAATTTCGACGGCGCTATCGAGGCTTACGACAAAGTGCCCAAGAACAAGCTGGAGAAGATGGACATTATCGAGAGCGCCTTCTCTGCCTATCTCACCCAGAAGTATGACAAGGGTATCGAGATGTCTGAATTCGGCCTGCAGAAAGAGCCGCGCAACTCTACGCTCAACCGCCTTGCCATGTTCTGCAACACTGAGAAGGGGAACTACGATAAGGCCCTTGACTATGCTGACCGCCTCTTCAACAAGTCTGACTCTGCCAACATTTCCTACATGGACTATGTCTATTACGGCAATGCCCTGAACGGACAGAAGCGCCACGACGAGGCCATCTCTATGTTCAAGAAGGCACTTGAACAGGAGTTCGACAATGCCGACAAGAAGGCCGGTGTGGTGAAGACCCTCTCTGATGCCTACAAAGGCATTAACGACTACGAGAACGCCATCACCTACTATGAGCAGTATCTGAATGACGTGTCGAAGGCCTCTGCCACCGACCATGCCGGTCTGGGCCGCCTCTACGCCCAGTATGCCCAGTCTGTAGAAGACGAGGCTGCCAAGCTCGCAAACTTGAAGAAGGCTGACGAGGTGTATGCCGGTCTGCTTACAAAGTACAGCGACATTGAGGACTACGTGGCTTTCCAGCGCGCCCGCATTGGCATGCAGATGGACCCCGAGTCGAAGGAAGAACTGGCCAAGCCCCACTACGAGAAGCTCGTTGAGCTGCTCGGCACTAAGGCCGACCGCGACAACACCGACAACGTGCGACTGATTGAGGCTTACCGTTATCTCATCTCCTACTATCTCATCAACAAGGACGACAAGGCTACCGCCAAGGAGTTCGCACAGAAATTGCAGGAGGTTGACCCCGAGAACGAAACAGCCAAGCAAGTTCTTGAACTGAAGTAATTCCAGACAAACTCAACAGCCAAGACTATACTATGTAGTCTTTGTTGGCTGATAGATACAGAAAA
>JAFLSH010000275.1 GCA_022511055.1 Prevotella sp.
TCAGAAGTGCTGCTGGGCAAAGTGCCAGATGATGATGCCGGCCGTTACGCTGACGTTCATGGAGTGCTTGGTGCCGAACTGCGGGATTTCCAGGCAGCCATCAGCGGCATCGACCACTTCCTGATGCACCCCCTTCACCTCGTTGCCCAACACCACGGCATATCGCCGCCCCTTCACGGGCGTGAATGTCTGCAACAGGGTTGAGCCATGTACCTGCTCCACCGCCATGACTTCATAGCCATCGGCCTTCAGCGCGGCCACGGCTTCCAGCGCCGTTGGGAAGTGCTGCCAGCTGACACTGTCTTCGGCTCCCAGCGCCGTCTTGTGAATCTCTGTCGATGGCGGCTGCGCGGTAATGCCGCACAGGCAGATTCTTTCCACGCGGAAGGCATCGCAGGTGCGGAACACGCTGCCCACGTTGTACATGGAGCGCACATCATCTAACACCACCGCCAGCGGCAGCTTCTCAGACTGGCGGAACTCTTCCACCGAAAGGCGCTGCATCTCAATCGTTCTGACTTTTCTCATGGCGCGCCGCGGGGTTAATAGTCCTTGTTCTCCTTGACACTGACGAAGTGGCTCGAAGTCGGGTTCAGCTTGTGTTCACGGAACACATCGATGATGTGCTTGTGCATTTCCGAGTAGACCTCGAACAGCCGTTCCGTGTCTTTCGTGTAGGCGTTGATTTCGTAGCGGGTGTAGAAGTCCTCGAGGGCGGTGACCAGCACGAAGGGGGCGGGGTCTTTCAGCAGCAGCGTGCAGCGCCCGGTGGCTTCCAGCAGGTACTCTTCGATGGTCTGCCGCGGCACGACGTAAGTGAACGTGAAGTCAGAGTGGACTATCGTTCCCTCGCCGTGGCGCAGGGCAGCGGTGTAGTTGACGGTCTGCTGCGAGAGTATCGAGTTGTTGGGCACGGTGACGATGTTGCCCTTGATGTCTTGCAGGCGGGTGATGAAGGCGTTCTTCTCGACCACCACGCCCTCGCGGTCGCCGATGCGCACGAAATCGCCCACGAGGAAGGGGCGCATGTAGGTGATGATGATGCCGGAGATGAGGTTGCCGATGGTGGTGGTGCTGCCCAGCGAGAAGAGGGCGGCCACGAAGATGCTGACACCCTTGAAGATGCCCGACTCCGAGCCCGGCAGCCACGGCCAGATGACCACCAGCGTGAAGGCCACCACGAAGATGCGCACGATGTGGTAGGTGGGCTCTGCCCAGTCCTGGTAGAATCCCTCTATCTTCAGCCGCCCGGCCTCTATCTCGTTGGTGACGTAGCGGATGCCTTTCAGCATCCAGTTGACGAAATAGATGATGACGGCTATCTTGACCAGGTTGGGGAAGTAGTTGATGATGGCCATGACCATGTCGCGCATCGGCAGCCAGACGTAGTTTATCATGTTCCACGTGAACTTCTCGGTCTCAGGGAAGATGGAGAACAGCAGCGGCAGCGAGATGAACAGCTGCACCACCACCAGCAGCACTTGCAGCATGCGGGTCAGTATGAGCAGTATGCGCTTTGCCTGGTGGACATTCAGCAGTTCGTAGCCCTTGATGACCAGCGGCCTGATTTTTCCGTTCAGCCCCCTGACAATCTGCCGGCGCAGGTGGCGGATGAAGCGCGCGGTCAGCACGAAGAGCAGCACCTGGATGACGATGAGCAGCACCGCCCAGGCCACTCCCTGCAACTTGGCCTTCAGGCCGTACTCGGCGTGCAGCTTGTCTATCTCGAGCGCCAGCACCCGCATGGTCTGCTCGGCCAGCTCGTGGCGCGTGAGGCCGCTCCACAGGCCGTCTAAGTCGCTGACGCGCATGACCACCTGCTCGCCGCACATGATGTCGGCCGTGAACTCACTCTCGAAGATGTGCATCGAGTCGGTGGTCAGGCTCAGGCTCTTGCCTATCTGCATGACCTTGCGCTGTATCTCGCTCACCCTGTGTACGGCATCTTCGCCGCCCAGGCTGACGTAGATGTGCATCAGCGTGTCGGTGTCGATGACCAGCGGCACGCCGGGGGTAATCTTGCGCAGCGAGTCTATGCGCTGCCGCTGCTCGGCTTTCCTGATGGAGTCTTGGCGCGCCGTCTCGCCGCTCTTGTCCAGGGCATCGCGCATGACCATCTCGCGCAGCTTCGCCTCTTGCAGCTCGCGCATCAGCGAGTCCATTCTCAGCTGGGTCGAGTCAACACTCTCCTGGGGCTGGCTGCCAGCGCCGAGGCAGAGCAGCACGCCCATCAATATCGTAACCAGTCGTCTCATCTGCATTCTGTCTTTTCGTTCTTACTCTATGTCGAAATTCCTCACCCACTCCCTCAGTGCCTCGACGGCCTCGGCGTGGCTGGGGTAGTAGCGCAGCATGACGGTGACCAGCCGCACCGTGTCATCGTCAATGACCTTGCCGTAGTACTCCCAGTCGCCATCCTGCCCGGTCTGGATGCTGTATCGCTCGGTCGCATCGACCAGCTCCGCGCCCATGCCCATCATCTGCTGCCCGGCGCTGTAGTTCATGCCGTTCAGCGAGTCGACCACGACCGAGAGCGAGATGTCTTCGGCCATGAACAGCTCCTGGCTTGGCTCATCGGGCAGCTCCTGGCGATAGAGGAACGAGGGGTAGTCAATCTGCATGCCCAGCTTGTCGCTGTGGTATCTTGTCAGTTCCCACTGCCCCATCTGTATGAGCATGCTGTCATTGCTGGTCAGTTCGGTGGCATACGCCCGCATGGGCTTCTGCTGGCAACTGGCCGCCAGCAATGCGGTCAGAAACAGGAGTACTCGTGTCAGGTTTGTCATGATTGAATGCGCAATTTCAATTACTGACTGCAAAAATAGCCATTTCTTCTGAAACGGCAAAATATATCAAATAAAATTATTGCAGAAAACGGGAAAGTCGCCGGAAAAGTCGCCGCTCGCTGCCCACCAGACTGCCATGCGCAAAAAACAGCGGCATTTTGGCGGAAAACGCCCTG
>JAFLSH010000276.1 GCA_022511055.1 Prevotella sp.
GCCCCCAAAAAGTTCCCCGGTTTTTCAGAATCACACACTCCACAAAGTCTTTATGCGTTTATATATGTTAAATTACAATAAACAAAATTAAGAATTTCCAAATTAAGGGAAGACAAAACAATGTTTTTGATAAAATTGTTAATTTTGCATTCAAATTACATTTTTCACACTAAAATCTATTTAACCAATGAAAAGAAAAATTCGGTTTGTATGTCTGATGTTGCTTTTTCTCGTATTGGGAGGTACATCAAATTGTTATGCTCAAAACGATGCTGGCTACAGCGATGACTGGTATGTTGGCGTAGGTGGCGGTTTCAATTTCAACTTCATGAAGTTCTCTGATTTAGACAAAGAGCGTTTTCCCGCCAGCAAGACTCTGTCCAGCCCTGTTTTCTCTATTTTTTTGCAGAAAGAGTTTGGCACAGAACACAATATTGTTTTGCGCCCCCAGCTCTCGTTCCTAAAACGTGGTGGAAAACTGACTGAAATAGACAAGCTAAACGGCTATGCTGACCCAACAGTTGTTGACTTGAACTATCGCCTAAAAGCCCACTTCGCAGATTTTCGCCTGCCTATCCTTTACCAATTTGGCAAGGCTGCCAGCGGCGTTAGACCTTATCTCGGAGTAACTCCTGTTGTTGGCTTTCCCATTGGCGGTAACATACGGCTTCAGGAAGAATGGGACGATTTTAGCATTGCAGGTTATCAGGTAGACCTGAACAAAAAGAATTTCAGTTCTACTTATTTTGCTGTAGCGCCAACCATCGGACTGCGCTTTAATTTCCGTACTGGCCGCCAAGCACAAAACGTGCTGTTTGTCAATCTGGAAGCTACTTATGAGATTGGCTTGACTGATACTTACGGCAGTGATGAAAAAGACGGAAATGCCCTCGATGTTGTCAGTGGAGCCAACTATCCCTTTGAAGGTACGCGCAAGTTCTCCGGCTTTGGCATGCAGGCCACTATCGGCATTCCTTTCAGCGCCTTTAAACGCTCATCAGCACCCGCCCCAGTCTATACAGAGCCTGTTATTGTGCAGCAAGTGGTGGAAGTGCAGCCAGCACCTGAGCCAGAAAAGCCATGCTACACGCTTGACGAAATTAAAGAGCTGATTAACCAGCACCAAAGTGTTCGTGGGAAAACTATCTGTGCTATTTCTGATATTAACTTCGACTTTGCCAAAAGTACCCTGCAGCGCAGTTCATATCCCTATCTTGACCAGTTGGCAGAGACCATCATCAAAACGAACTCCTCGGTTGAGGTGAAAGGTCACACTGATAATGTTGGAAGCGATGAGGTCAACATGAAGTTGTCAAAAGAGCGAGCCATGACCGTTATGAAGTACTTGATACGCAAGGGTGTCAGCAAAGACAAAATCTCCTACAGTTTCTATGGTGCTTCACAACCTCTGACCACCAACGACACCGAGGAGGGCAGAACTATGAACCGCCGTGTAGAATTTGAAATTCTCAACTAAGAAATAACTATCAAAAACACTCATTACAACAATGAAAAAACATGTTTTTAGAAATCTTGCATTTGCAATGATTGCCGTATCGGCACTATCGCTTACTTCATGTCTAAGTGATGATGAAGAAACCATTGTACTGGAAACACCGAACACCGGCATTCCCGATGACTCACAGGCTTCGCCCAATCCCCAGCTGCCATCTACGACAACGTATGTACCAAACATTCAGACAACTATTGAATATATCAATGGCATTCCCGTTATCAGCATTGACATGACTGGTGTAAAGAACCCTGACGGTACAGAGTGGTTGCGCCTATATGGCACGGGCGACAAGAACCAGAACATCTGGGTAGAAGTGGATGATATACCAAAAGGTATCGATGTATATAACAATGCCGATAAAGAGGCTGGAAAAATTGTCAAAACAGACATAGTTTTCACTGTTGACAATTCTGGCAGTATGGATGATGAGGCAGATGCTATAGCCAGAGACATCATTTCATGGTCACAGCTATTAGTAAACAGCAACCTTGATGCCCGTTTTGGCGTGGTTGGTTACGAAGGCCCCATTACCGGCGCTATAAATCTGACCTCTGTCAACAATCTTAGCGACTACCTGAACGAAGGAACAGGCACTTCCCGTACCTATCATTTTGGCGGTGCTGATGCTTCAACACTCCAAAGTCTGGCATACAACTACACTTCTGGTGGTTGGTATGAGTGCGGCGCAGCTGCAATCCGTTTTGCCAACGACAACTTCAGCTTCCGCCCAGGTGCTAACCGCATCTACGTTAATTTCACGGATGAACCCAACCAGCCTAATGGCAAAAGTGGTTTCTCTGTACAATTCTTTGAAGACCAAGAGAACTGGCCTGCCGCTTATGGTACTGTACACACGGTTTACAGTGACTCAAGATTCAATAACAACCGATGGAATTACGAAGAGCAGCCTTGGCTTATCTCTGAATATACTGGCGGAACAACCATTTTTGCACCATACGACTTCAGCGGCGTCACACTGGAAGGACTGCCCGTAACGGGAGCTATGGAGAACTCTTACATTATCCGCTTTACAAATATTGCTGATAAATTAGACGGCAAACAGCACAAAGTTCATATTACCATCCGCTCAAAGGACGGTACTGTCTGTGCAGACAAGATTTTCTATGTAACATTCTTGAATAGTGGAAAATAAAAAAACACCCACAAAACTAACAAAAGGCTGCACCGTTTGATTGATGCAGCTTTTTTTATTGCTACAATCCCCCAAAAAACAAACTCAACCATTGGGTAATGTATCTCAATTTTTAGAAAAATGGCTCAACTATACATTTTCAACATATCTGAATGTGTTTCAATATGTTATGGTATGTATAGTGGTCTTTT
>JAFLSH010000277.1 GCA_022511055.1 Prevotella sp.
CGCGAAACGGCCAAATCTTTTTCATTATCTTTTGCGGCTGTGGCAAATTCTTTTGCCGAAACGGGGGGTTGACCCGCCGGGCGGTCGTTTTTTCGGCAAATACTTGGCAGTTTGGAAAATAATATGTAATTTTGCAATCTGTAAAAAACAAACAGCATAGAAAACATAGAAAAAAAGAAGGGAAAGAAGATGGGTACGCAAGTTAACAGCCATTTGTCGGTGATGGTGCATCAGCAGGCCGAGCGACTGGGCGACCGCGAAGTCTTGATTTACAAAGACTACGGCGGCAAGGTGTGGAAGTCATACTCGTGGCGGCAGTTCTCTGACACGGTCAGGCAAGTGTCGAATGCCATGCTCAGCCTGGGCATCGGGGTGCAGGAGAATGTGGGAATATTCTCGCAGAACTCCGTGCAGTATCTGTTCTGCGACTTCGGTGCGTGGGGCATCAGGGCGGTAACCATCCCCTTCTATGCCAGCAGCTCCGAGCAGCAGATACAGTTCATGGTCAATGATGCCAAGATACGCTTCCTGTTCGTGGGCGAACAGGAGCAGTACGACAAGGCGCGGCGCGTCTTGAGTACCTGCCGCACACTGGAGCGCATCATCGTGTTCGACCAGGGCGTGCGCATCTCAACGCACGACCCTAATGCCATGTACTTCAGCGACTTCCTGAGGCTGGGCGATGGGCTGACACACCAGGCAGAGGTGGAAAGCCGCCAGCGCGAGGCATCGTTTGACGACATAGCCAACATCCTCTACACCAGTGGCACTACGGGCGACTCGAAGGGGGTGGTGCTGCCGCACAGCCAGTATTATGCCGCCTTCGTGGCCAACGCCAAGTGCGTGCCCGTGAACGAGAACGACCGGGTGCTGAACTTCCTGCCCTTCACCCACATCTTCGAGAAGGCGTGGAAGCTGTTCAGCCTGACCATGGGCGCGCGGCTCATCGTGAACACCTATCCGCAAGAGGTGCAGCAGTCCATGCGCGAGACACACCCCACGTGCATGTCGTCAGTGCCCCGCTTCTGGGAGAAGGTCTACATGGCCGTGCAGGAAAAGATAGAGACCTCGGGCGCCGTGCAGGGCCGGCTGTTCAAGCATGCCATCGCCGTCGGCAAGAAGCACAACATAGACTATCTGTCGAAGGGCAAGAAGCCGCCGCTGGCGCTGCACCTGGAGTACGAGATGCTGAACAAGACCGTCTTCTCGCTGGTGCGCAAGGAGCTGGGGCTTGAGAACGCCCACTTCTTCCCAACGGCGGGCGCTACGGTCAATCCCGTGGTCGAGGAGTTCGTGCATAGCATCGGCATCAACATGATGGTGGGCTACGGACTGACAGAGTCGCTCGCCACCGTGTCGTGCAACCACCTGGGCAAGCCGTTCACCGTCGGCTCCGTGGGCATCCCCATCGAGGGCATCAGCATCCGCATCAGCGAAGAGGGCGAGGTGCTGCTCAAAGGGCCCACCATCACGCCCGGATATTACAACCGCGAAGACTTGACAAAGGCCGCCTTCACCGAAGATGGCTATTTCCGCACGGGCGACTCGGGCTACCTGAAGGATGGGGAGCTGTTCCTCAAGGAGCGCATCAAGGACCTGTTCAAGACCTCAAACGGAAAGTACATCGCCCCGCAGATGATAGAGTCGAAGCTGCTGGTCGACAAGTACATAGACCAGATAGCCATCATCGCCGACCAGCGGCAGTTCGTCTCGGCGCTGATTATCCCCGTCTACCCGCTGCTCGAGGAGTATGCCCGCGAGCATGGCATCGCGTTCAGCAACCGCGAGGAGCTTTGCGCCGATAAGCGCATCGTCAGCATGATGAAGGAGCGCATCGACACCCTGCAGCAGCAGCTGGCGCACTACGAGCAGGTGAAGCGCTTCACGCTGCTGCCCCACCACTTCTCCATAGAGCGGGGCGAGCTGACCAACACGCTGAAAATCAAGCGCCGCGTGCTGAACGAGAACTACAAGCGCGAGATTGACATCATGTACGAAGACTGAGAGAGAGGCGAACAGAAATGATAACAAACGACCAACTGAAAGATATACTCGACAGGGTAGACAAGCTGAAACACTATCTGCGGATACCAGAGAAGCAGATGGAGTTTGAGGAAGAAGACCTGCGCACACAGGCTCCCGACTTCTGGGAAGACCGCAAGCGCGCCGAGGAGCAGATGAAGAAGGTGAAGGGCATCAAGGCATGGCTTGATGGCTACAACGAGGCGCGTACCATGGCCGATGAGCTGCAGCTGGCCTTCGACTTCTATAAGGAAGAGATGGTCAGCGAGCAGGAAGTCGATGAAGACTACCAGAAGGCCATGGCCGCCATCGAGGCGCTGGAGCTGAAGAACATGCTGCGCCAACAGGAAGACCCCATGGATGCCGTGCTGAAAATCAACAGCGGCGCCGGGGGAACAGAGGCACAGGACTGGGCATCCATGCTGATGCGCATGTACATGCGCTGGGGCGAGGCGCACGGCTACAAGGTCACCATCTCGAACTTGCTTGACGGAGATGAGGCCGGCATCAAGAGCGTTACCATGCAGATAGAGGGCGGCGAGTACGCCTACGGCTACCTGAAGTCTGAGAACGGTGTCCACCGTCTGGTGCGCGTCTCGCCGTTCAATGCCCAGGGCAAGCGCATGACCAGCTTTGCCTCGGTGTTCGTCACGCCGCTGGTAGACGACACCATCGAGGTCTACGTAGACCCCGCCAAGCTCAGCTGGGATACGTTCCGCTCCAGCGGTGCCGGCGGCCAGAACGTCAACAAGGTGGAGTCGGGCGTGCGCCTGCGCTACTGGTACACCGACCCCGACACGGGCGAGGAAGA
>JAFLSH010000278.1 GCA_022511055.1 Prevotella sp.
ATCGCGCCAATATGAAAATCAATGCCAACATTACTAACTGGCTTGAGATTGGTGCTAACGTGAACTTCCAGGACCGTAGCGATACATCTCAGCCTGTGCCTATGGGTGCTAACTATTGGGATGACAACCAGCTGCGCCAGTCACCCTTCGCAGCTCGCTGGAATGACGACGGTACAGAAAATCAGTATCCTACCAGCGGCCGTGTGACCAATGGCGGTTACAACTATCATTTCCAGCAGCAGTACATCGACTTGGAGAAGGGTTACACCGTGCTGAACACCATCTTCAACGCTAAGGTGAAGCTGCCTTTCGGCATCACATACGCATTCAACGTTGCTCCCCGCTATCAGTGGTTCTACGACCGCTACTTCATGTCGGCAGACCTGCCCAACAGCAACCCTGCTGACCGTGGTGCAAACCGTAAGTCTTCAAAGTCATTCGACTGGAACCTCAACAACACCCTGACTTGGGACTACACTTTCGCCAAGGAGCATCACTTCACCGTGACCCTCGTACAGGAAGCTGAGGAGAACCGTTATTGGAACGATAACATCGAGGCCCGCAACATCACGCCTTCTGACGTGTTAGGTTTCCACTATATTGAAGGTGCCAACAAGGAACAGAGTAAGTTCTGGACCAGCGACACCCACTCTACGGCAGCCGCTTATCTCGGTCGTCTGTTCTATGGCTACAAAGACCGCTACATGTTCACGGGTACGGTGCGCCGCGACGGTTACTCAGCCTTCGGCTCTAACAATCCCTGGGCTACGTTCTGGTCAGTCGGCGGCAGCTGGGTGTTCTCAGAAGAAGAGTTCACAAAAGATTGGGCATGGCTTGACTATGGTAAGCTGCGTGTCTCTTACGGTACCAATGGTAACCGCTCGCTGGCAAACACCTACCTGGCTTTGTCTGACCTTGCCAACGGTGGTCTCTATGCCTACTACAGATATGGCTCTCTCAGCCAGGATGTCATCAACGCACTGCGCGTAAACCGTCTTGGTAACCCCAACCTCGAGTGGGAGAAGACCTCTTCTTGGAACTTCGGTCTCGACTTCTCAGTGCTTGACAAGCGCCTCTCTGGTAACATTGATGTCTACCACAAGCGTACCCACGACATGATTATGGGTCAGCGCCTGCCTGGTTTCACGGGCTTCGGCAGCATCACTACCAACCTCGGTGAAGTGACCAACACTGGTTTTGAAATCACGCTGAACTCTGTCAATATCGACCGCGAGAACTTCAAGTGGAACACCTCTGTAGGCTTCTCTTACAACAAGAATAAGATTAAGCACCTCTACTACGAGTATAACGAGGACGGCACCGAGATGGACGACACCAGCAACGGCTGGTTTATCGGCAAGCCCGTAGGCGAAATCTGGTACTGGGAGACTGACGGCATCTGGCAGGCCGATGAGGCTGAGCAGGCTGCACTGGTGAATCAGAAGCCCGGCGACCCGAAGGTAATCAACCACTACACGGAAGACGACCAGATTCTGGCTGATGGCACACGCGTTCCCGTTTACAACGACAAGGATAGGGTCTATCTTGGCACAACCAATCCGCCCATCTTCTGGAACATGCGCAACGACTTCGTGTTCTTCAAGGACTTCACGTTCTCGTTCTCCATGTACTCCTACATGGGTCACAAGAGCCTCTCTGGCGAGTGGCTTAACGGCGACAACTCGGGTTCAATGTTTACCAACACCAATAACACCTACGCCAAGGAGTATTGGACACCCGAGAATCCGACCAACAAGTATGCTCGCCTGAATGCCGTAGGCCCTGCCGGTGTTACTGGCATCCAGAAGCTCTACAACCGCAGCTTCGTGCGCCTGGACAACATTACCCTTGGCTACACGTTGCCGAGAGAACTCACCAACAAGTGGGGTATCCAGCGCGTTCACCTGACTGCAGGTATCAACAACGTATTGACTATCTCCAGCTGGGAGTACGGCGATCCTGAGACCGGCGGCTTTGCCAATCGTCAGTTCCAGTTCGGTCTTAATGTAACACTTTAAATCACAGAAACAACTATGAAAACGAACATGATATTCAAGGGTTGTGCAGCGCTTGCGCTGGCAACAACGCTCACAGGTTGTGGTGACGATTTCCTCAAGCAGGATCCGCTGTCTTTCTTTGAGCCGACAACAACCTATGGTAGCGAGTCTGGTCTGCAATCCGCCTTGGCACAGTGCGACAAGCAGCTGAAGACCTACCGTATCGACGGTAACTGGAACAACGTGGGTATTGCCACCAACTACTACCTGTCAGACGTGGGCATGTATGCCAAGACCGACATGGGTGGTGGTTTCCAGGATGACTTTGATGCCAAGCTGACCCCGACCTCTGGTATGGCAGGCGGCGGTGACGGCAACTACATGCAGCGCTTCTGGGATGAAGGCTACAATATGGTGAAGTATGCCAATACCATACTTTCATACATTGACGATGTGAAAGGACTCGATGAGGATATGGTCAATACCTATAAGGGCCGTGCCTATTTCCACCGTGCCTATGCCTATTACAACCTCGCTTTACAGTTCGGTGACATCCCTTTGGTGACCAGACTTATTGACACTCCCAAGCGTAACTATTCATCCACCAGTAAAGAAGCCATCTTCAAGATGCTGGTTCACGACTTGGAGTTCGCTGTGGCACACGTGCCTGCGCAGAAAAACATGGCGTATGTAGGCCAGGTCAACCAGGAGGGGTGCATGCACCTGCTTGTGAAGTGCTATTTGGCTCTCGGCGAATATAAGAAGGCTGAGGACATGGCTACCGACCTGATTAACAATCACGGCCTGAAGCTGATGACTGAGAGTTT
>JAFLSH010000279.1 GCA_022511055.1 Prevotella sp.
GCAGCTTTACCTGCACCTCCGAGAAAGGATAGCCCTGCTTCTTACTAATGACCTCAGCAAAATCGCGTGCATCCTTGGCAGACAGCTTGAGAGGCGGCAACTTCTCGTCATGATAGTCGCCAACACCCACAGCAACACAGAACAGGCGGGGCAAATCGCCCTGCGCAACATTCTCACGAATCAGCCGCACCGACACAGGCTCGCTGTTGCCAGCCCGGTTTTGGGCATACAGCGTAATCGTGCAATCCCGGTTAGGCACTTCTACCTCTATGGTGTTCGCCTGTTTTACCGCGCGTGATGCGTTGTCCATCTTCACGGCATCTACCATGGCTATTACCTTCGTGGAGTCTTCAAGACCGTCGGCCAATAGCTGATATTTCACCTTTACCACATCGGTGTGGAAAAACGACTGGTCTCTGGGAAACAGCACCTTCAAGACCGGCACTTTTTTCTGTTCCCACGCATTGACCCTCTCGCGCAGCTCACCATCAAGCTGAAGGTCAAACGTGGGCGGGGCATCCGCTGAAGTGGCCGCCACGGCTTCCGCTTGCGTTTCTTCAGTTTTTTCTGGTGCTTCCGCCGCCTTTGTCGGCGCTTGCACGATGACCGCAGGTCTGCCGTTTTCCGGCGCTTTCAATATGATTGGCGGCCTTTCTGACTTAGTCTCCGGGGCGGCTTCCACAGAAGGCGGAGCTTCCACAGGAGCTTCCGCAGGTTCTTCAACGGGTTGGGGCTTGTTTTTCCCTTCTGCCATTTCCTTCCACCGCTGGCTTTCCTTGAGATTCTGCTCAACCAATATGCCATGCTCATAGCATTCGGCCAGGGTAACCTGGGCATCGGTAAAGCCTCTTTTTGCCGATGAAATCAGCAGTTCCAGGGCTCTCTCGTAGTTACAGGGCACACCCTTGCCATACATGTAGCAAAAGGCCAGGTTGTATTCTGCCTTGGCGTGTTGCTTGCCAGCCGCGCGCTTAAACCACATAACGGCAGAAGGAAAGTCCTGAGCGATGCCTTCACCATTGTACAGGGCATAGCCCAAATTGAAAAACGCGTCGGTCTCATCATACTCTGCCGCCTTCAAATAATAGCCTACCGCAACGTCATGCCGGCCCGCTGCATAATGGGCATCTGCCTTACGCAAGAACTCCTTGCCTTCATCGTCAGCCATGACTGCCAATGAAACCAGCAGGCTACACGCCACCATCAACTTTCGTAACACATTTCTCATGCTCGTTCTTACTATTATCTTGACTACTACTTTCATTCGAGCCTTTATTGCTTTTTGCGTACAATGACTTTGCCACAAAAGGCCACAAGGGCTTCTTTTTCTTTTCAAACCGTTTTTCCAACCATCTGATAATTCCGACATATATTCCCCTGACACTCTCTACCAAAGCCAAACCCAGCAAAGGATAGAAAAGGTCGACAAACGTATCGCGTTCAATAAACAGACAGAATGCCATCCCAATCAACAATACCATCAAGGAGAAGTTAAACAGTTTCAAAAGAATGGCAGAAAAGATGAAATGATGGCTTTCAACAATAACATATCCCATCCATGCTACAAGAAAACAACACGCAAAAGCAATCAGCAAACAGGTCAGCTGACTCCAACGGGTAATTTCATCATGCTTCATGTACGATAAGATAGAGTAGGCTATCACCTCTATGCCCGGCTTTTTCCCAATCGGGGTGAAATGCATGTCAGATTCCTCTTCCGTGGTGCCCAGCAAAACCAGTTTCCCTTTCAGCCTGTTAGCATTCTGCAAAACTTCATGGCTTTTCATCACATGAAACTTCACGTTGTCATACATTATCAGCCGCTCGTTGACCGTTTCCGCAACAAGTGGTTTCCCTGCGTATTGACATGCCAGAAGATAGGGAAAAGAAAAGAAAACGCTGTCACCCAACAGCTGAAACTGAGAGGTTTCTCGTGTTACTCCTCCCATTCGTGTCTGCAGATAATTAGTATATCCCCAGTTTAGTTTTTCTACATCATCGCGAAAGAATGAGTATAGGCAATTCTGAAATGACTTGGTCTTCTGAGAATAATCCCTCAGCTTGCATGACAAGACTTGCTGGCAATCACCCGTTGTCAAGGCAGAGACCAAATCCACATCATCCATCGGATTATTAAAGTTTGCACGCTGAAAAATCAAGTCTACACCCAATATCTTAGGCTTGCAGCTTTTAATATCCGTAATGACCCGGGCTATTGAGTCTCTTGTCCTTAAATTCGTCATGTCTACAATGACAATATCATCATCATAGCTCGAACTCGCGCTTTGGCGTATCTCAAAAAACACATCCGTGATATGAAAATCATCAAAGGCAGCCTTCATCGGGTCGAAGATGCTCACTACCCCCGTAATGAACAAAAGTGCCTTGCCCAATATTGCAATCATCAGGCAAACTACCAAATGATCGAAAGACAGAAAGGTGCGTTTGTTTCTTTTTTCACCACTGGAAGCCATTTTCTTGTAACTTCTAAAAGCGATAATCAATTAATCAACCAATCAACGACTACAGAAGCCCATTCACCCAAAAGGTGTCATGTCTGCCGCAACGCTGGAATTACTCCATTTCTTCTCCGAAATAATGAGTGTTCGCGTGCAAAGGTAAGCAATTTTAACGAAACAACAAAATTTTCTCAAAAAAAACTAAAAAACACCTAACAAATTTGTTTGTCGAAAATCGAGTTATGGACAAAATAGTTGGCTAAATGCTTGCCCATATCGCAGTTTTTTATTCTCACTCAAGGCTTGATGTGTTCGAGCGTTTCGTAGGTCGGCCGAAGAGACTGCAAGTC
>JAFLSH010000028.1 GCA_022511055.1 Prevotella sp.
GAATGCCCCGCACCCTCAACACCCCCGACACCCTGGGTGTCGGGGGTGTTGAGGGTGCGGGGCATTCTGCCTGATTGGCTACTATATATACAAGAAACAAGGGGAAATACAGAACAGCGAAATTCACTTCACATAGTCTGTTCGGTCAGGGCCAATGTAGTAGCCCGCCTCCGGCGGCTGGTTGTAGGCCACGTTCTCCGTAGCCACCGACAGACGGTAGGGTATGTCGTACATCAGGCAGTTAATGCGGTAGTCGGTGGGAATGGTCGTGGTGTAGAGGCGCAGCTCACGGCTGTCGCGGTCGCGCGTCAGCACTTCCTCGCGCCAGTCGCCCAGCAGGTCGGCCTGCAAGCAGGGATTCGACTTCGTGCCATTGTTGAACTGGCAGTCAAACTGCTGCACGTCAACAATCGTGTGGTTTTCCCAGTCGTATTTCGTCACCGCACCGCGGTCCAACAGCTCGCGCAGCAAGTCGCCATCCCACCAGATGCCGAAGTTCACCGAGAGCCAGCGACCGTTCAGCACAAGTGAGTTGCCATGCTGCGGGTCGTCGGCATCGCTGGCCGAATAGATAACCTCGCCCCGCTGGCTGCGTATGCCGTGGCTGTCCGTCGACCACATCTCCACGCCCGGGCTGGTCGGGTCGATGTCGGCAGCCATGCAGCGCCCCACGTCGCTTGGGCTGGGCACCTGAAACACCACCTCGCCTGTCCGTGCATCCCGCAGTTCTGAGCCGTCGCGCTTGTTCTCGTGGCAGTCCCAGATGTAGAGCCGCCCCGTCTGCGAGTCAGCCACCAGGTGCATGGCATCGCCGTGGCCGAAGCCCGTGTTGTACAGCCCCGTGCCGTTGTGGTCAACGCACATCGCGCCGTAGGTTATCTCGTCAAACCCGTCGCCGTCTACATCGCAGACCCGCAGGTTGTGGTTTCCCTGTCCGGCATAGCTGCGCCACTGCGGCTCGTTGGTGTCGAATATCCACCGGCTGCGCAGTTCCTTGCCATCCCAGTCCCAGGCGGCAATCACGGAGCGCGTGTAATAGCCGCGGCAGAAGACACCGCTGGCCAGCCGCACCGTCTTGCCGTCTCTGGTCACCTCGTTGCCCAAGTAGGCCACGGCAGCCAAGTAGCGGTCTGAGCGGTTGGCATATTCGTCGCCCCAGTCCTTCAGCTCGCCGCGCTCCGGCACGTAGGGTTTCGTGTCGAGTACGCGACCCGTCAGCCCGTCGAACACCGAGAGATATTCCGGCCCTGTCAGTATGCGGCCCGTCATGGCCCGGCGCCCGCGGTTGTAGCGGGCCCACTCCTCGCGGCGCTGCCAGTCGCCCTCCTTTGCCGGGTCGTTCTGCTGGGCTGCCGTCACGCCGTGCCGCCAGTCGGCCTGCGCATCGCCGATGACACGCCCCTGGCTGTCGGTAGTGCCGTCGCCCGTCTTCACCATCATCTCTGCCCGCCCGTCGCCGTCGAAGTCGTAGACCATAAACTGCGTGTAGTGCGCACCGGCACGAATGTTGCGCCCCAGATTGATGCGCCAGAGCCGCTCGCCCGACAGGCGATAGCAGTCGATATAGACCGGCCCCGTGAAGCCGTCGTGGGCATTGTCGTGGGCGTTAGAGGGCTCCCACTTCAGGAAAATCTCATACTGCCCGTCGCCGTCAACGTCGCCCACCGAGGCATCGTTGGCCGAATAGGTGTAGCCGCGCCCGTCAGGCGTTGTGCCGCCCTCGGGCTTCTCAATGGGAATGGGCAGGTAGCCCACAGGCGCATCCTGCCGCAGCGTGAACGTGCCGTTCAGCCCGCCGCCGCGCACCTCGTAGACCGCATCGCCCTGCAAGGGCTGCTCGTCAACGAAGAACGTGCCGCCCGTGGTCAGCGGCTGCGCGTTCAGCTTCGTGCCTCCCCCACCCTGCTGCCTGTCGGCGGCAGAGTAGCGGATAATGTCGAAGGGCTCGCCCTTGCGGTCGCTCTCCAGTGTACGCCAGCTGACCGCCACCTTCCCGTCGTCGGTCTTCACTGCCACTACGCCGCGATTCAGCTGCTCGCGGCTCATTTTTTCCAGGTCATAGTTGGGCTGGGCCCAGCCTGCCAAGCCTGCCGTCGCGGCGATTGCCACCGCCAGAATGCTTTTCCTCATCATGATTTTGTCTTAGTAGTTTCGTCTTTGTTTTTATTTCCATCGGCAAAGATACAATTTTTTTTTGATTTTCCGCCATTTTCTTGTAACTTTCATGATTTTTGCGTAACTTTGCACAAATTATGCACAATCACTGAATGAAAGAGTTTGTTATCTCTGAAGCAAAGGCCGAAACGGCGGTGCTGGTGGGTCTGATTACCCAGCAACAGGATGAGGCAAAGACCACGGAATACTTAGACGAGCTGGCTTTTCTGGCCGAAACGGCAGGGGCGCAGGTCGTGCGCCGGTTTACCCAACGTGTCAACGGCCCCAGTGCCGTGACCTACGTGGGCAGTGGCAAACTTCTGGAAATCAAGGAATACATCAAGCAGCAGCAAGATGCGTACGATGACTGGCTCGAGCAGATGTGCGAGCAGACGGCAGACAGTCCGCAGCCCGTGGGCATGGTCATCTTCGATGATGAGCTGACAGCCAAGCAAATACGAAATATCGAGAAGGAGTTACAGGTGAAGATATTAGACCGCACCTCGCTCATCCTCGATATTTTTGCCATGCGCGCACAGACCGCCGAAGCCAAGGCACAGGTGGAACTGGCGCAACACCGCTACATGCTGCCCCGCCTGCAACGGCTGTGGACCCACCTGGAGCGCCAGGGCGGCGGCTCAGGCTCTGGCGGCGGCAAGGGCTCGGTGGGGCTGCGCGGCCCCGGTGAGACCCAGCTGGAAATGGACCGCCGCATCATCCTGCACCGCATCACGCTGCTGAAGCAACGCCTGGAAGAGATAGACCGCCAGAAGACCACGCAGCGGAAAAACCGCGGCCGGCTCATTCGCGTAGCGCTGGTGGGCTATACCAACGTGGGCAAATCGACCATGATGAACTTGCTGGCAAAGAGTGATGTCTTTGCCGAGAACAAGCTGTTTGCCACGTTAGACACAACGGTGCGCAAGATGACTATTGACAACCTGCCGTTTCTGCTGGCCGACACGGTGGGATTCATACGCAAGCTGCCGTCAGACCTGGTAGAGTCGTTCAAGTCGACACTCGATGAAGTGCGCGAGGCTGACCTGCTGCTGCACGTGGTAGACATCTCGCACCCCGACTTTGAAGACCAGATACAGGTGGTGGAGAAAACGCTGGCAGAGCTGGGCTGCGCCGACAAGCCATCGATGATTGTGTTCAACAAGATTGATGCCTACACGTGGACTCCACAGGAGCCTGACGACCTGACACCGCCCACCAGGGCGAATGTGTCGCTGGATGACCTGAAGCAGACATGGATGGCCAAGCTGAACGAGAACTGCATCTTCATCTCGGCGAAAAACAAGGAAAACATTGAGGAACTGCGGGAAGTGATGTACCGAAAGGTGCGCGAACTGCACGTACAGAAGTATCCATATAACGATTTTTTATACCAAGACTATGACTGATTACAGACAACTGACACAAAATGAAATCGAAATCCTCGAAGGCAACGGCTGCTGGGCCGAGGATTGGGCCAACATAGAGGTGGCCGAGGGATTTAAGCCCTATAACTTCCACAGGGTCGTGTTCTATGGCGACATCAGGCTGGGCGTGTTCAACAAAGAGGTTGAGGTGAGCAAGGGATTCCTGAAACGCTCGGGCATCAATGATGCCACGCTGCGCAACGTGTCGGTGGGCAACGACTGCCTGATTGAGAAAGTGGGCAACTACATCAACAACTACACCATAGGTGATGACTGCTACATCTCGAACATCAGTACACTGGAGACCACAGATGATGCCACCTTCGGCGAAGGCTCGGTCATCTCGGTACTCAACGAGATGGGCGATGGCAACGTGACCATCTTCCGTGACCTGAACTCGCAGATGGCAGCCTTCATGGTGAAGTACGCCAATGACAAGCTGCTCTGGCAGCGCATGAAGGAGCTGATAGAAGATGAGCTGCGGGTCAGCCGGCCTGAACGTGGGGTTATTGGCAACAACGTGAAGATTATCAACACAAAGGATATTACGAACACGGTCATCAAGGGTGACTGCGAAATCAGCGGCGCGGCCCGCCTGGCTGAATGCACGATTATGTCGTCAAAAGATGCCTCGGTCTACATCGGCACGGGAGTTATCTGCGAAAACAGCATCATCTGTGATGGTTGCAGCATCAACAACTCGGTGAAAATGCAAGACTGCTTCGTGGGTGAGGCATGCCAGATTACCAACGGCTTTACGGCAGAAGCCTCGCTGTTCTTTGCCAACTCGTTCATGGCCAACGGCGAGGCGTGTGCCGCTTTCTGCGGGCCGTTCTCTGCCTCGCACCACAAGTCGAGCCTGCTTATTGGCGGCCAGTTCTCGTTCTACAACGCAGGGTCGAACACTAATTTCTCAAACCATGCCTACAAGATGGGGCCCATGCACTACGGCACCTTAGAGCGCGGCTCAAAGACAGCCTCAGGCGCATACGTGCTGATGCCGGCCACCATCGGCGCGTTCTCAGTCTGCTTCGGCAAGCTGATGAACCACCCCGACATGCGCAACCTGCCGTTCTCCTACCTGATGGCATACGGCGAGACCATGTATATTGTGCCCGGCCGCAACATTACAACGGTCGGGCTGTACCGTGACATCAAGAAATGGCCGAAGCGTGACAAGCGTTCCAAGCTGTCCAAGAAGTCTATCATCAACTTCGACTGGCTGTCACCCTTCACGGTCGGGGAGATTGTTGAGGGAAAGCGCATTCTCGAAGCCCTACGCCAAGCCTCCGGCGACAATGTAACAACGTACAACTACCACGAATACGTCATCAATGCCTCATCGCTGCGCAAAGGTCTGAAGTACTATGACATTGCACTCAGAATCTACATGGGTGCCGTGCTGAAGCGCGCCCGAAAGGAGCATTTCCTCGGAAAGCCTACGGAGAAGATAGGACTGGGCCCGTGGACAGACCTGAGCGGACTGCTGCTGCCGCAGACTGAGGAACTGCGGCTGGCAGATGACATCAAGAGCGGGGCTATCGACAACATACAGCAAATCATTGACCGCTTCAGCTATATCAACGACCATTACCGCGACTATCAGTGGACATGGACTTACCAGCTGATACTTGACTACTATGGCCAGGATAGCCTGACTGATGAACTGTGCGAGCGCATTCGCGAAGACTATGTGAAGGCGCGCCGGGCCTGGATTGCGGAAATACGCAAGGATGCCGAGAAAGAATTTGCCATGGGCGATGTAGAGCAAGAGGTCTTTGATGACTTTGTATCGAAACTCGACCATGAGGTGGACTATGAAGAATAACAAAACAATAGCTATGGAGAATAAAAGAATTGCCGCCAAACGGAGTACGGCACAAAGAGGTAAGGAAAACGGAAAGCTGAAAAGAAGTATGGGCATGGCGATGAAGGTGCTTGGCGCTGCACTCTTCACACTCAGTCTCTCGCTCTACACTTCATGCAGCAAGTACAAGTATGACTCAGTAGACGGTGACCTCAGCAAGACCCGCATCTACACGCTCGACAACGGGCTGAAGGTGTACCTGAGTGTCAACAAGGAACAGCCGCGCATACAGACCTACATCGCCGTGCGCACCGGCTCGAAGAACGACCCGGCAGAAACAACCGGCCTGGCCCACTATCTGGAACACCTGATGTTCAAGGGAACAAGCAATTTTGGCGTGACTGACCCCGAGAAGGAAGCACCGCTGCTGGCTGACATTGAGCAGCGCTACGAGCAGTATCGCAAACTGACCGACCCAGAAGAGCGCCGCCTGGCTTATCATGGCATTGACTCTGTCAGTCAGCTGGCTGCCCAGTATTTCATTCCCAATGAGTATGACAAGCTCATGTCAACCATTGGCGCTGAAGGCACAAATGCCTACACCAGTGATGATGTAACTTGCTATACAGAAGACATTCCCTCAAATGAGATTGAGGCATGGGCAAAGATTCAGGCAGACCGTTTCCAGAACATGGTCATTCGCGGATTCCACACCGAGTTAGAGGCTGTCTATGAGGAATATAACATCTATCTGACAAACGATAACGACAAGGTATTTGCCGCATTAGGGGCCAAGCTCACGCCTACACACCCTTACGGCACACAGACCACTATTGGAACTCAGGAACACCTGAAGAACCCATCAATTACCAACATCAAGAATTACTTCAAGAAGTGGTATGTGCCAAACAATGTGGCTATCTGCATGGCCGGCGACTTCGACCCAGATGAGGTGATGGATATCATCAACAAGTATTTCGGAGAATGGCAGCCTTCGCCAGAAGAGGTGAAGCAGCCAGAGTTCCCCGCACAACCTGAGCTGACCTCGCCCCAAGACACTACCGTAGTCGGGCTTGAGGCAGAGACCCTGTGGATGGGCTGGCGCTTCGATGGCGGCGCTTCATTGCAGAACGACACGCTGCAGGTCATTGAATCCATGATGAGCAACGGCACGGCCGGCTTGCTGGATTTGGATATTAACCAGCAGATGAAGATGCTCGAGGCTCAGGGCGGCGCGCTGAATCGCATGGACTATTCTATGTTCCTGATGATTGGCATGCCCAAAGAGGGGCAGACACTTGACGAAGTGCGCGCCTTGCTGCTCGAAGAAATAGCCAAGCTGAAGCGCGGCGAATTCTCAGATGACTTGCTGCCATCAGTCATTAACAACCTGAAGTTGCAGTATTACAATGCGTTAGAGAACAACCGCTCACGCGCCAACCTTTTCGTTGATGCCTTTGTCAACGGTACGCCGTGGGAGCAGCAAGTTGGGCGGCTCGACCGTCTGGCTGGCATCACGAAGCAGCAGATTGTCGACTTTGCCAACCGGCATTTCACAGATGGCTATGCCGTTGTCTACAAGCGGCAGACCGTTGACCCCAACCAAAAGAAGATTGACAAGCCGCAGATAACGCCAATTCCCACCAACCGTGACAATGTCAGCCAGTTTGTGCAGGATATTCAGAACAACAAAGTGAAGCCTATCGAGCCTAAGTTCGTTGATTTCCAGAAAGACCTGACACTTGGCAATCTTTCAGCCGCTTCGCCCCTGCCTTACGCCTATGTGCAGAACAAAGAGAACGGCCGTTTCCAGCTCTCGTTCCGCTATGAGTTTGGCAAAGAGGCTGATGTGCGCTACGAAGCGGCCGCTGACTACCTGGACTATCTGGGCACAGACAGCCTGACTGCCGAACAGGTGAAGCAGCAGTTCTACAAGTTGGCTTGTAGCTACCAGGTTAATGTGGCCAACCGCAGCATTGTCATCAGCCTGAACGGCCTGAGCGAGAACATGGCTGAGGCCGTGAGCCTGCTTGAGAACCTGCTGAAGAACGCCAAGGTTGACCAGCAGGCATGGGACATGTATCTTGACCTGCTCGAAAAGGCGCGCAATGTCCGCAAGTTAGACCAGCGCACCTGCTTTGACTACTTGGTGTCTCACGCCATCTACGGGCCTTACAATCCAAACCGCAATATCCAGAGCATGGCAGAGCTGCGCCAGACCAACCCACAGGAATTGCTCGACTTGCTGAAGGACATTAAGGGGTACGAACACACCGTTTTGTACTACGGCCCCATGACGGAAAAGGAACTGGCCGATGCGCTCAAGCCACACTTTGAAGGCATAAGCGGCGCACTGAAGCCTGTACCGGCAAACAAGCATTATGAAACGCAGGCAACGCCCGAAAACGAGATAGTCATTGCGCCATACGATGCCAAGAACATCTACATGCGCATGTATCACAACGAGCTGCGCCCGTGGAATGTCAGCGAAGTGCCCGTTCAGGCATTGTTCAACGAATACTATGGCGGTGGTATGAACACCATTGTCTTCCAGGAGATGCGCGAGACCCGCGGACTGGCCTACAACGCCTTTGCGCTCTACCGCCGCCCCAATCTGAAAGGCGACCCCGAGGACTATTTCACGCATATCATCACGCAAAACGACAAGATGATGGACTGTGTGCGCCAGTTCCACGCCATTCTCGACACGATTCCGCAGAGCGAGGCATCTTTCCAGATTGCCAAAGAGGCACTCTCGAAGCGCATTGCCAGCCAGCGCTACACCAAGTTCGGCGTTATCAACGCCTGGCTGACTGCCCGCGACTTAGGTCTGGATTACGATTTGAATCGTTCCATCTATGAGGCTCTGCCTTCGCTGACCCTGAAAGACATTGTGGACTTCGAGCAGAAGCAGATGGCACACAAGCCCTACCGCTACATTATCCTTGGCGATGAAAACGACCTTGACATGAAGGCGTTGCAGCAATACGGCCCCGTAAGGCGCCTGACCATTACAGACATTTTCGGCTATTAATAAAAACTATAAAACAATTTGAACTATGGCAAAACCAGTTGAATTTAAGTACGCCCCCATGTTCCAGCTGGGCGAAGACAAGACAGAATACAGACTGCTGACCAAGGAAGGCGTTACCACCGCCTCATTCGAAGGTAAGCAAATAGTGAAAGTCAGCAAGGAAGCCCTCACGCTGCTGGCTCAGCAGGCATTCCATGATGTGGAGTTCATGCTGCGCCGCGAGCATAACCTGCAGGTAGCCGCCATTCTGAACGACCCTGAGGCTTCAGAGAACGACAAGTATGTGGCTTTGCAGTTCCTGCGCAACGCAGAGGTGGCAGCACGCGGCATACTGCCCTTCTGCCAGGACACCGGCACGGCCATTATCCACGGTGAGAAAGGCCAGCAAGTGTGGACCGGCTTCGAGGATGAAGAGGCGCTGTCTTTAGGTGTCTACAACACCTTCACGCAAGACAATCTGCGCTATTCGCAGAACGCCCCGCTGAACATGTATGATGAGGTGAACACCCGCTGCAACCTGCCTGCACAAATAGACATTGAGGCCACAGAGGGTGCAGAGTACCGCTTTGTGATGGTGGCCAAGGGTGGCGGCTCGGCCAACAAGACCTATTTCTACCCGATGACCAAGGCCACGATTCAGAACGAGAGTACCCTGATTCCGTTCCTTGTCGAGAAGATGAAGAGTCTCGGCACGGCAGCCTGCCCGCCTTACCACATTGCCTTCGTTATCGGCGGCACATCAGCAGAGAAGAACCTGCTCACCGTGAAGCTCGCCTCTATCAAGTACTACGACTCACTGCCCACCACAGGCGATGAGACCGGCCGCGCCTTCCGCGACATAGACCTGGAGCAGAAGCTGCTCGACGAAGCTCACCGCATCGGTCTGGGCGCACAGTTCGGCGGCAAGTACATGGCTCATGACATTCGTGTCATCCGCCTGCCCCGCCACGGAGCCAGCTGCCCCATTGGCATGGGCGTTTCCTGTTCTGCCGACCGCAATATCAAGGCCAAGATTAACGCCGATGGCATCTGGCTGGAGAAGATGGACTCAAATCCCTCTGAGCTGATTCCGGCCGAATATGCCAAGGCCGGCGAAGGCAGCAACACCATTGAGATTGACCTCAGCAAAGGCATTGATGCCGTGCGTGCCGAACTGACCAAATACCCTGTCTCCACCCGCGTGACCCTGAAGGGCACTATCATTGTGGCGCGCGACATTGCACACGCCAAGCTGAAGGCGCGGCTCGATGCGGGCGAAGACCTGCCGCAGTACTTCAAGGACTACCCCGTACTCTACGCCGGCCCGGCCAAGACTCCCGAAGGCTATCCCTGCGGCTCCATGGGCCCGACAACGGCCAACCGCATGGACCCATACGTAGACGAGTTCCAGGACCACGGCGCCAGCTTAGTGATGATTGCCAAGGGCAACCGCTCGCAGCAGGTGACCGATGCCTGCCAGAAGCACGGCGGCTTCTATCTCGGCAGCATCGGCGGCGTGGCAGCCGTACTCTCTCAGTCGAGCATTAAGTCTATCGAGTGCGTGGAATACCCGGAACTGGGCATGGAAGCCATCTGGAAGATTGACGTTGAAGACTTCCCCGCCTTCATTCTGGTCGACGACAAGGGCAACGACTTCTTCAAGACCTTGAAGCCCTGGGCTCCCTGCCAAAAGTAAGACGGAGAAAATGGGTTACAGACTGGACAAGAAAGCAAAGTGGTGTACACGCTTCGGGTACACACTTTGCTTTGTCTTTTTGGGCATCGGCCTGCTCATCTCCCTTCCCCTGTCTGCCTCACGGGCCGACGGGCTTTGGCGCAGATTCGCGCTGCCTGACGGCCGCACCATGCCGCTTCAGCTCTGTGGCGATGAGTATCACCACTATTACCGGGCAGCTGACGGGCAAATCTTTCTGCGGGCCGAGGGCGGTGCCTTCGAGACGGTCAGCCTGGAAGATTTCAGCAGCGGAATGTCGGTTGCCGCCCAGACACGCGCCAGTGCCAACGCCCGCCGCATCGGCGAGACAGCACCCGAAGTCTATCAGGGACAGCGCCGTCAACTGCTCATTCTCGTTTCGTTTGCCGACCAGGATTTCCTGCAGTCTGATGCCGAAACCAACCAGCTGTGGAATCACGTTGCCAACACGGCAGGGTTTACAAACGCATGGGGAGCAGAGGGCAGTGTGCGCGACTATTTCCTTGCCCAGAGCAGCGGGCTGTTTGACATGACCTGCGATGTTGTCGGCCCCATCAAGCTGACGAACAATGCGGCCTACTATGGGCAGAACACAGGCTATTCCGACAACCTAAGCCGTGTGGAGCAGATGGTGCGCGAGGCTTGCCAGGCCGCGGCAGAGCAAACAGACTTCGCCGACTACGACTGGAACGGCGACGGCGCGCCCGAACAAGTCATTATCATCTACGCCGGCGAGGGCGAGGCCACGGGCGGCGACGACAATACCATCTGGCCGAAGCAGTCAACCGTTTCAATGACCCTTAACGGACAACAGCTGCACTTCAAGTACGTTTGCATCAACGAAGCATACGACAACGGCGATGGCAGCATGCAGACCATGGGCATCGGCACGCTCTGCCACGAGTTTGCCCACTGCTTAGGACTGCCCGACTTGTATAACACCAACCCGCCAAGCTACTCGCCCAACGGCGGCATTGTCGACCTGTGGGACTTGATGGACGGGGGCAACTACACGCCAAACATGATGTGGACACCGATAGGCTTCTCTGCCTACGAGCGCATGTTCTGCGGATGGCTCTCGCCCACCGAACTGACCGACCCGGCATCCGTGCGCAGCCTGAAGACCATTGCCGGCGGCGGCACGGCCTACCAGATTATAAACGATGCGGCCGACGGCACGACCGATGAGTACTATCTGCTGGAAAACCGCCAGCAGCAGGGCTGGGATTACTATCTGCCGGGCCACGGACTGGTGGTTACTCACATAGACTATCCCGCTGCCGGGTGGGGCTCGCGACAGCCAAACAACGACATGAATCACCTGCGAATAGCCCCGATACCCGCCGATGGCGACCTGACGAGCTATTTCACGGATGCCACTCCCCTCGCCCACCTGGCCTATCCCTACGTGGTCGACGGCGTGGTTATGAACAATGCACTCACTGACGACTCCTCGCCCGCAGCCACGGTGTTCCGCACCAACACGAGCGGCACCAACCTGATGCGGAAGCCCGTGACCAACATCACTGAGACAGCCAGCCTTGTGGGCTTTGACTTCATGGGCGGAGCGCCCGATGCCATCAGCCGCCCACGCACTGCCGAAGCCGACACCCCCGGCTTCGAGCTTGACGGCCGCCCTGCCGGCAGCTCCACCCGCTCGCGCCTGACGATTAAGGACAGAAGAAAGATATTCAAGTAAGAAAAACAAACAACTTTAAACAAAAAAAGCATTATGAGAGTTATTATTGAACCTACCTACGATTTGCTGTCACAATGGGCAGCCAATCACGTTGTTGAACGCATCAATGCCTTCAAGCCTACCGCCGAGCGCCCCTTCGTACTCGGTCTGCCTACAGGCTCATCTCCTGTTGGCATGTACCGGGCTCTTGTCAAGGCCAACCAGGAAGGGCGCGTATCGTTCAAGCATGTTGTCACCTTCAACATGGATGAGTATGTCGGACTGCCCGAATCACACCCCGAGAGCTACCACTCGTTCATGGCCACCAACCTCTTCAACCACATCGACTGCCCCAAGGAGAATATCCACATTCTGAACGGCAACGCGCCCGACCTTGCTGCCGAGTGCGCAGCATACGAGGCTGAAATCCAGAAGTTCGGCGGCATCGACCTCTTCATTGGCGGCATTGGCCCCGATGGGCACATTGCCTTCAACGAGCCTGGCTCTTCGCTGACCAGCCGCACCCGCCAGAAGACCCTGACCACCGACACCATCATTGCCAACTGCCGTTTCTTCGACAACGATGTCAACCTGGTGCCCAAGACCGCCCTCACCGTTGGTGTCGGCACGGTCATGGATGCCCGCGAGGTCATGATTCTGGTCAACGGCCACTCTAAGTGCCGCGCCTTGCAGGCCGCCATCGAGGGCTCTGTCAACCACCTGTGGACCATCTCGGCCTTGCAGATGCACCAGCACGGCATTATTGTTGCCGATGATGCCGCCTGCGACGAACTGAAGGTCAGCACCTACCGCTACTTCAAGGATATCGAGAAGGATAACTTGTTGTAAAAAAGCGAAACTGCATTATCCATGAAGAAAGAGCCGCCCCATGTGGCGGCTCTTTCTTCTATTCTTACATAGCGATTCAATCAATTTTTACCGCATTTATTTGGAGATTCAGGAATTACTTTGTATCTTTGCCGCGTGATTACAACAACCAAAACGTACAACAACTTAAAACAACCGACTATGGAGAATAAATTCACAATGCCTCAGCTGAACTACGCTGACGATGCACTGGCTCCCGTGATAAGCACGGAGACCATGAGCTTTCACTATGGCAAACATCTGCAAACCTATGTGGACAACCTAAACCGCCTGGTGCCGGGAAGCGACTATGAGGGCAAGACCTTGGAGGAGATTGCCGCCAAGGCAGACGGAGCTATCGGCAACAATGCCGGTCAGGTGCTAAACCACACGATGTATTTTGAGCAGCTGTGCGGAAAGGACAATGGCACCAAGCCGTCTGCCCACCTGCAGGCACTGATTGAGAAGTCTTTCGGCAGCCTTGATGCCATGCGCGAGAAAATCAGCGAAGTGGCAGTGGGTCTTTTCGGCTCAGGCTGGGCCTGGCTTGCCATGGATGACAAGGGCGACCTGCACGTGCTGGCAGCCCCCAATGCCGACAATCCCCTGCGCCACGGCCTGCGCCCGCTGCTCACCATCGACGTGTGGGAGCATGCCTACTACGTGGACTACCGCAACCGCCGCGCCGACTATGTGAAGGCCATCTGGGATATCATAGACTGGAACGTAATTTCTGCACGGGCAGACCGGTAACAGGACACATAATAAGGCTGGCGGCATTTTCCGTAGGAACGGGAAATGCCGCCAGCCTTGTCAGGTATGTCATTTACTTGACACAAGCCACTTTATGGCAGGTATAATTTGAACTGTGAGGCCATCAGCAGAAACCACTTCCGATTGCGAAAAGGTTATGATTGTCAGGCTTTGGCAATTGAATTTCCTGGCTCCTTGCAGTAAGCCGTTGATTTCTCGTTTACGGGTCTTTTCAGTTGTCATGTCATAGCACACCTGATACAACCCTTCGACAACTCCGCCCTTTGCTACCAGAAAATCCACCTCAAAACTGCGGTCACGATAGTAGAACACATCTGCATATCGTCTGCCCGCCCTGTGCAACAACTCTACAAAAACAACGTTCTCCAAGCGCCAACCCATGTTTTGCGTTGAAAAAACGTTGGGGCGATTAGAGATAAACGCAGTGTCTACCACATACAATTTCTCGCCACGCATACGGTCATGGCTCTTGTAGGAGAACTTGTGCGCAGACAGGAGCAAGAATGCTTCCTGTAAATATCCGCAATAGGTATCTATCGTGTGGTCAGACACCCCAAACATCTTCGCCAGTGTGGTGGCATTGTACTCCTGGGCAAAATTGTCTATCAGGTAAGTGGCCAGGCGTTGCAGCACTTCTGGGTAGCGCACATTGAAACGCCTGGTTATGTCTCGCCGTATGATGGCATCCATCAACCCCATTACATAGTCTTGACTATTGCTTTCAGTAAGGAGTTCGGGCAGTCCCCCTTGCAGCAGATAGTTGTTCAGACAGTTTTTGGCCAGCGCCTGTGCCTTCGTGGTGAGCGAAGCGGTGTCTGTTCCTTGATATGCGGCATATTCCGCAAAGGAAAACGGGTAGAGTTTTATCTTGTGATGCCGCCCTGTCAGATGGGTCATCAGCTCATTCGACAGCAACTTGGCATTGCTACCCGTTACCACAAGGTGTATGTTCTGCCGCAACAGCCTGTTGACAAACAGCGGCCACCCTTCTACGTTCTGCACTTCATCTAACAGCAGATAGTCAAACTCGCCATACACCATATAAAGCGCTTCCAGCACGGTGTTGAGGTCTTCGCGCCGCAGACCTTCCAATCGTTCATCATCAAAGTTGACGTAGGCCGCCTTCACGCCAGACTCGCGCAACACCTTTCGGCATAACGTGGATTTACCGCTACGGCGCACCCCGATAACCACTTGCGCCAACTTGCTTTTCAAGTCTATTTGCCGTTCTTCTTCCCGTGTGCATAACCCCGTGAATTTCTCTTCCAAGAACTCTTCACGCAGTTCTTCTACTATGGGCACCAATTCCTGTATTACCATATCAACGATGCTATTTTTCGGGTGTAAAGGTACAAAAACTTCGATAAATTACAAAAAAAACGGCCCCTTATTTCGATATTTTACATATTTTCGGTCTACAAACTTCGATATTTTACATATTTTCGGCTCACAAACTTCGGTATTTTACACAGAGTTATCCAACGCCTCTCATATTTCATGGTTAAATTTGAGTCAAAAAGCATTGAAATTACAAAATGTATTAACAAATATTTGGAGTTGTCAGAAATTTAGATTACCTTTGCAAAAACAAGACTAAGACTATGAATAAAAGATTCGTTCCACGCACAAAAGAAAAGATGTAAAAAGCTATTTTTGACTTCAAAAAAACGACAACAAATGACATTCACTCGTCTAAGTTACAAATCAGAAAGGACTTGTTGTTTTCTTAATAAGTAGCATTGGCGTATCTATCTATTAATTGTATATTTTTATCAATGAAAATTAAGTTATGAAAAGAAATTATCACTTGAGAAAACATTTGATTGGGAAAGGAATTGTAGTGGCAATAGTTATAGCAATAATAGCTATTGCAATAATGGATGTTCTTCCATTGATAATTCCTATAAAAACTGAAAAGAATCATGATATTGTTGCTCAATATCACGTGTCAATGGATAATAATAAACCGACAATAGATATTGCAGGCATCAATTTTACTCGTGATACTGGTTATACTGCTGCTGGGAGTATAACACAAGAAAGTTTGCGAAAATTGGACTCTTTAGGTTTTTCGGC
>JAFLSH010000280.1 GCA_022511055.1 Prevotella sp.
TCGGCAAAGAAAAAAAACATTGGCGGGATTATGACATTGCTATCATAATCCCGCCGAATAGTTTACGAGTTATCTAAGTCCTGGGGCTTAATCGTTCTCAGCCAGACCAGAGTAGCGGATACCGCTAACCTTGTACTTGGCATAGCCGTAGGCTGCGGGGTACGGGTCATCGCTGAACGACACGTAGAACACGATGGAGTCAGCGGGTGAGCCATTGTTCTGGCGGCCAGCCTTCGGCAGAACTTTGCCGTCGGTGATGGTCACGTCGCAATCCTCGTATGCCTCGTTGGCAATCGCACCGTTGGTGTTGAAGGTCATGGCGTTGATGTCGCTCGTGGCCTTCACCTTGAACTCCCAGAATTCGCCAAGGTCGTCTACATACAGCTGGTCGCTGGTGTTGCCTGACGTGTTGTAGGTGAGGACATGGATGCGACCGAGCCCGAACAAGTCTTCATACTCTGGTATTTCGTTGCCATCCTCATCAACGGGATTAACGGTTACATACCAGTCGCCGGCTATGCTCTCGGTGGCAGTTCCACCAATCTCTTCCTTCTCGCACGATGTGAAGGTAGCGCAGAAGAGCAGCGCTGCTAAATATAATACTTTCTTCATAGTCGTTTTATTCTTTGTTTAAAATTACGTGGAACACAAGCGGGTTGTCGGTGTAGACAACATCCCAAGTGAGCGTACTCGTTGCCGCATCGTACGTGCCGTCAAGAGCATCGGCGCTGTCGCCCCAGCCCGGCACATAGCTGTCAACCAGCCCGATGGTGCCATCGCCGTCAATGGATATGATACCCTCCATGGCGTAGGCTGACCCGTAGCCGGCGCGCTGGCAGTACCAGCCGCCCAGCAGGTCGTCGACGCTGTAGGTGCCGTCGCCGTTGTCTATCACTAAGATTTCGTAGGCACGACCGTAGGGAGTTATTCCGTTATAGTCGCGATAGCTGTCTGCCGAACACAGATAGAAGCCTTCAATGGCGCTGTTCGGGTCAAGCACCACCACCGTGCGGCTGGTGCTTGCACCAAATCCGTCTTCGTTCTTCGGTGTGGTGTAGGTCAGCGTATATATACCGCTTGTGTTGGTGTCCACGCTGCCGCTCACGACCACCTGACTGGTAACATCCTCATCGCCCATCATCGACGTGTAGCCGGGCTCCTCGTATGTTGTGCCTTTATCCCACACCAGATAGGAATCGCCCTCCAGCTCAATGGTAGGGTAGTAGGTGATACGCGACAATCCTTCTGATTCCTTGTCACCGCAACTGGTCACTGCAAGCGCTACCAGGGCGAGAAACATTGTAAACAATATATTCTTTTTCATTGTCTGTTCCTTGTTTTAATTTTAGACATTCAGATTATTTGCCCCAGAATACGGGTGAGGTGTAGCCGGGGAAGTCAGGCGTGTTGCTGTTGCGCGAAGAAGAACTCTCTGCGTAGGGCCAGCGCTCCAGCAGCTTGTTGCTGCCCACCGGGCCGAACACCATAATCGGCGTGTAGAGCGTTCCCGGCACGTAAAGCTCGGGCTTGTAAGAGTCGTCGCTACGCTGGTTGTACATATCGTCGCCGCTGACAGAGCCGAAGGCGGGATAGTCCAGACGGCGCAGCTCGCACCATGCCTCATAGTTGTTCACACCGGCCAGCGCAATCCACTTGGCTACACCGATAGACTGCTTGTAGTTGCTTGAGTTGTAGGGGAAGTGCTGGATGTTCTCGGCAGCACCGCTCACGCCAGCCGTCTCAAACGAAGCCTCGATGGCAGCATTGTAGTGAGCCTCGGCCTGAGCCGCATTGCCCTGGCGGGCATAGTACTCAGAGATGAAGAACTCAATCTCAGACTTGGTAATCAGATACACCGGCATGTCGTATGATGCCACGGGGCGGCACCAGTATGGAGACTTGAAGGCATCTGACGTTGAGAAGTTCGAACCAGAGATGCCACCCGTGTACTCGCCATCAGCATTCGTCTCAAAGAAGGCCGACAGGCGCGGGTCTTCGTAGACCACGTTGCCTTCTGCATCCTTCTGCTGCATCGTGCCGATGATGGCAATGTTAGCCACCACGTTCACCTGCGTAGAGCCCCATGCGCTGGAGAACTCCTCGGCATAGAACGGGCTCATAGCGCCGCTCTCGTTGCTCCAGCAGCCCTCGTAGGCCACGTCGGCGGTCGGCAGGTTGCCCTCGGCAATGATGGCACCAATCTGCGAGTCTACGTTAGCTACGCCGCTCTCGCGGGCGAGCAGCTTCAGCTTCACGGCATTGGCAAACCTAATCCAGTTGGTGGCGTTCTCGCCGGGGAACAGGAAGTTCGTGGCTACCATGTCGCTGGCACTGACCTTGCTGAGTGCCTCGTCAAGCTCGGCTACCAGACCCTCATAGATGGTTGCACCATCATCGTAGGCAGGTGTCGGCTTGCTCGTGTCGAATGCCTCTGTGTAGGGCACTTCACCGTAGGCATCGACCAATGCCTGGAAGGTGAAGGCGCGCAGGGCGGTGGCAGCCAGATAAGTACCCCACTCCTCGTCGGCCTCGGCCATGCCGCGCACGATTTCGAGCGTGTTCAGGCCGCGGGTCATCAGCTGCGAGTAGGTGCTGCTCGAGCGTGTGGCTGACATCTCGAAGCGGCTATAGTCCAAGTAGTTGCTTGTACCAAAGTACTGCACATAGTGCTGGGCGAAGTAGCCGCCCGTGATGCGCATGAAGTCTCCGTAGCTGCCGGCGATGTTCATCTCCGCAGCCGGCAACATGATGCTTGTTGTCATGTTCTCCTCGGTGGGAGAGTTGGGGT
>JAFLSH010000281.1 GCA_022511055.1 Prevotella sp.
GTCAGTCGCGGTAAATCCAGGATAGCAGACTGTTAATCCAGCGTATGGACACGCGGAACCAGCGGTAGGTGGATGTGGGCTTACCACCAAATTTGAGAATGAATTCGCGGAATGAGTTCTTGGAGAAGGGTAACCCTACATCGAGAAAGAAAATGTGGTCATAACCCTGGCGGTGAGACTCCTTGATGGCGTGCCAGATGGTCAGTACATCAGGGTGAACGAAGACGTAGGACTTGCGGCGATAGGCCGCATACCAGAGGTAGGCATTCCGGCCGCTGTAGACAACTACCGAGCAGCCAACGATATGGCCGCGGTAGCGGGTCAGATAGAGCCGCCCGGCATCAGTCTGCATGATGCCGCGGAAAAACTGGTCGTGGGGAATATAGCGCTTGGGCTTCAGCCAGTGGTGGTGGCGCAGCAGGCGTGAGAAAGCCCGGAAGTCCGCATCGGTCTGCACTTCGTTGGTGACGACCCCGCGCTTGTAGGCTGTGTCGATGCGCCGCTGCATGCGCTCGCTGATGCGCTCTTCGGGCGTGTGCGAGTGCAGCGAGTTGTGAATGCTCATCCAGTGTACGGGAAAGAAACGCTCTTGCCGGAATTGACGGTAGCCGAACATCTTATGTCCTAAGTTGCTCACCTCAATATAGAGTACGCGGTTTGACAGCTTGCGACACAAGGCATTGAGCATGCGGCCAAAGACTTCTGCATCGGGTTGCGCGGCGTAGACCCCTTCGCCCAGCACGCGGCAGTGCATGTAGAAGTAGGGTGGGAAGTAAGAGGCGCGATAGCGGACAATGGCCAGCATGTGGGCAACGACCTGACCGTCAGCGCTCTCTGCCAGGCACATGTAGGGCTTCTGGCGCGGGGTCTGGTGCGCCAGCCGGAAAAGCTGCGGACTATGGAAGAAATTGTCGGCCGACAACGGCGGCAGGTCTTCGATGTGGTCTATGATTCGTATCTTTAGCTCGTTCACGGGCGCAAAAATACGAAAAAAAAATTAGAAATTTGCAAGTCTGCCATATTATTTGTAACTTTGTGCCCATTAATAACGTGTAAGAACATGAAAGACTTTAAGGATTTGGTGCAATTGCGCCGTTCACACCGTAAGTTTACGGATGAAGAGATAGACCCGGAATGCGTGCGGCTCATCTTGCGGGCTGCGCTGATGTCACCTACGTCAAAAAGCCTGCGGGCATGGCAGTTCGTGGTGGTTGACGATAAGCAAGACCTTGAGAAGCTGAGCGATGCTAAGGACATGGGCGGGCAGTTCCTGAAAGATGCGCCGCTGGCCGTGGTTGTGTTGGGCGACCCCCTGCAGAATGACTGCTGGATTGAGGATGGCTCTATTGCCGCCATCTCCATGCAGTACCAGGCTGAGGACCTGGGGCTTGGGTCGTGCTGGGTGCAGATGCGCGGGCGCGGACTGCCTGACGGCACATCGGCCGAAACGGTAGTCCGTGGCATTCTCGACATACCCGAACAGCTGTCAGTACTCTGCGTGGTGGCTTTTGGCCATAAGGCCGACAGCCGGAAACCACAGGATGAGAGCAGACTGAAGTGGGAGAACGTACACGCCGGGAAATATTAAGACTATAGACTATAAAAAAGTAAAAGCGTTGATTAACTACGATTTAAAAGCGGTGCGCGCCGTTATCTTCGATGTCGATGGTGTACTCTCGGCTGAGACAATCACCTTGGCCAGCGATGGCGAGCCGCTGCGGACCGTGAATATCAAAGACGGCTATGCCATTCAACTGGCGGTCAAGATGGGACTTAGGATTGTCATATTGACAGGTGGCAAGTCTGAGGCCGTGCGCCTGCGCTATGAGCGCCTGGGAGTGCAAAACATCTATATGGGCTGCGGTGTGAAGATTCAGACTTACGAGGCGTTCAAGGCAGAGTATGGGCTGAAAGACGAGGAAATCGTCTACATGGGTGACGATGTGCCAGATTTGGAAATCATGCGGCGCGTGGGATGCCCGGTCTGCCCGAAGGATGCCTGCCCTGACGTGAAGGCTGTCAGCCTTTACGTCAGTCAGCTGCCTGGCGGTCATGGTTGCGGGCGCGATGTCTTGGAACAGGTGTTGCGGGCGCAAGGCAAATGGCTGGCCGACGAGAAAGCCTTCGGATGGTGATGGCTGCCGAAACGGTGAAGTTGTTGTTGAAATGGATGTATCATGTTAGACAATCTGAAGAACTACCACATAGTGCTGGCCAGTAACTCGCCCCGCAGACAGGAGCTGCTGGCTGGGCTTGGCATTGACTTTGAAGTGAGGACACTGCCCGGCATAGACGAGAGCTACCCTGCGGAACTGCCATCTTTGGAGGTGGCGGAGTTTATTGCAAGGAAGAAGGCAGAGGCTTATCTGCCGACCATGGCCGACCATGAGCTGCTTATCACGGCCGACACGGTGGTTGTTGTGGGCAATGAGGTGTTGGGGAAGCCTGTTGACGGTGCCGATGCCGCAGACATGTTGCGCAAGCTGAGCGGGCGAACCCATCAGGTGGTGACGGGTGTCAGCCTGGTCACGCAGATGCGCGCCCACCATTTCTCTGTCAGGACAGACGTGACGTTCAAGCAGCTCAGCGAGGCCGAGATAGACTATTATATCGAACACTACCACCCAATGGACAAGGCCGGTGCCTATGGCATTCAGGAGTGGATAGGCTACATTGGCTGCACGGGCTTGCAGGGAAGCTATTTTAACGTAATGGGTCTGCCATTGCAGAGAATATACACGGAATTAGGCCGCTTCTAAAAAGAGAACTGCATACTT
>JAFLSH010000282.1 GCA_022511055.1 Prevotella sp.
GTAGCCCTTCATGATGTTCCTGTCTGCCGTTTTTGCCTTTTCCATTGCCGCCTGTGAAGATGATAGGATTTCACAGTATATATATGATGTCTTTCAGTTCTTCTACAACGTAGGTGACGGGCTGGGGCGGCACGAAGCCTTTCTCCCAGCGGTTGAAGAGCATGGCATCTATGCCGGCGTTCATGGCTCCGAGAATGTCGTTCTGGTAGTTGTCGCCAATCATGATGGTGGTTTCCGCCTCAGCCCCCGCCACTTGCAGGGCGGCGGCGTAGAATGCCTTTGACGGTTTCACGGCTCCCACTTCATCACTCAGTATGATTGTGTCGAAATACGGATGCAGGCCGCAGGCGTTGAGCTTCTTGTACTGCACTTCGCGAAAGCCGTTGCTGCAAATGTGCAGGCGGTAGCCCCTGCCTTTCAGGTAGTCCATGAGTTCGTGCGCGCCCTCTATCACGCCCGGCTTGCTGGAGCAGAGTTCCAGAAACTTGTCATTGATGTCAAGACAGAGGGCTTCCGATACGGCAAGACCGCTCGCCATGCTGAGCGGGCGCATGAATCGTTGCACAATCAGGTAGTCGCGGGCTATCTCGCCCCGCGAGTATTGCACCCACAGCTCGGTGTTTGCCTGCCAATAGCTGTCGAAAAACACTTCCGGGTCAGGGAAATAGGGCGCAAGACGGAACAGCGCGAACACTTCTCTCAGCGCTATCGAGGCGTTGCCGCGCGTGTCGTACAGCGTATCATCAAAGTCTATGAATATATCCTTGTATGCCTTTCTCATAACACATTGGCAGCGGTTATTTTACGGGAAGCCAGATTTTGCTGTCAGGATATATCGTGATTTCAGCTTTCTGGAAATCGCTGTCATCACATTCGTAGATGTTGCAGAACTTCTGCGGGTTTCTGTCTATCAGGGGGAACCACGTGCTTTGCACCTGCACCATCAGTTTGTGGCCGGGCAGGAACGTGTGCGCCACATCAGCCAGCTTGAATCTTACCGTGGTCTTCTCATTCGGCACAAACGGCTCGGGCGAACTGAAGCTGTTGCGGTATTTGCCCCTCATCACCTCGCCCCGCACCAGCATCTGATAGCCGCTCATCGGATAGGCGTTGCGCCTTTTCTCTCCATACACGCTTGCCGGGTAGCTGAAGTCTTCGGGGAACACGTCTATCAGCTTCACAACGAAGTCGGCATCCGTGGTGCTGATGCTTACTTCCAGCTCTGCCTCAATGTCGCCGAGCAGCTGAAGCGTGTCGGTAAGCACGCCACCCTCAAACACGGCCACGTCTGTGCGGGTGGCGGCAAAGCGCTGGTCATCTATCATGTATGTTGTCGTGCGGTGCAAGCCCGGCTCCATGGTGTAGGGCACAGGGCGCGCCGGGTCACTGACATAGCGCACAGGCTCTTGTATTGAGCGCACCTGATTGGCCATCAGGCCGTTCTCCGTCAGGAAGTAAGGCCGCTTCTCCTGTGCCGCAACCTCGCACCAGCCTTTGTCAAAGCAGCGCCATTGCAGGGAGCCCGAGTCATAGACCCTTGTGGCCACAGGCTTCTCGCCCTTGCCCTCAAGATAATAGGCGAAGAACGGGTACTCAATATTTTTAATGTAGTAGCTGGAAGTCTGCTCTTCGCCGAAATACACATGGCCGAAGAAGGGCTGTGCGCCCCTGCTCCACCCGCCGTGCGCCCAGGGGCCTTCCACCAGGTACACCTCTGCACTTGTGGCATCTTTCTTCAGCTGCTTGTATGTGGCAAATGCGCCGTAGCAGTCTTCCGCATCGAACAGCCCGCCCACAACCATGATGGGCACTTTGGCGTTCTTCAGATGATAAAGCACATTCCTGTCTTCCCACCACTGGTCTAAGTCGGGGTGTGCCATGATATTGTTCCACGACTTCACGCTGTCGCCCAATAAGGCGGTAAAGTTCTTCACAGCCCCCATCTTCAGGTAGTCCGTGTACACATCATTCCGCACAATGTCGCTCGGGTCTGTGGGCATTTCGGGCATCGGCTCGAAGCCGTACCGCGCATTGGCGTATGCCCCAATGTTCTGGTACTCAAACCAGTACATGAACGAGAACATATCCACCAGACACATGGCTCCGTTGTGGTGGGCATCATCACCCCTGAACCAGTCGGTCGTGGGAGCCTGCGGGCTCACCGCCTTGATGGCAGGGTGACCGCTCAGGGCTGCCATTGTTGCATAGAAGCCGGGATAGGAGACCCCGAACACGCCGATGTTGCCGTTGCTGCCGGTGTTGTGTATCAGCCATTCTGCTGTGTCATAGGCATCTGATGCCTCGTCTGTCGGCATCTGCCTTGCCACAACGACCTCACCCTTCTTGTTGTACTTCGGTCTTTTCTTCCCTTCCACGAATGGGCGCATATCCTCAAACTCCCCTTCACTCTTGTTCTTTCCGCGAACATCTTGGAACACAATGATATAGCCGTTTCTTACGAACTCAGAGAACGAAAAGCGCTCCAGCCAGAAATACTCCTCTCCGTAAGGGGCTGACGAATAACAGGAACGCTCCATGAGGATAGGGTGCTTCACCGTGCGGTCCTTTGGCTCATAGATGACCGTGTACAGTTTCACACCGTCTCTCATTGTTATCTGCACCTCACGTTTGTCGTAGTGGTTTTTCACCCATTCTCTCGTGATGGTGTCATTGTTCACAGGCTGTGCGTATGCCGCAACCACGGCAACAATCATTAACAGCGCACAAATCAGTTTCTTGTTCTTCATAT
>JAFLSH010000283.1 GCA_022511055.1 Prevotella sp.
CACGGAGTAATTTTCCTAAAGTGCCGCTTTTTCATAGGAAAAATGGCACTTTTTGTTGAGAGAATGGCTGGGTTTTCGGGTGAAGTGATAGAGGCCGAGGGGAAGGCGACCGACCGACTTGACAGGCTGCCGCTGCGGCGGGCTACTCCTTTGCGAAATAGAGCGTTGTGCCCTGCCGGCGGATGGGGCGGGCATCCTTCAGGTGCGCGGCAAGGTCGGCGGCGCTGATGCGATAGATTTTGGGCGTGAGGGCGCGGGGGTAGCGGTTGAAGTATGGGTCGTAGGTGGCGTACCAGCGGGTTTCCGTCACCTGGGGGAAGGCGGCCATGGCATCCCACAGGCGGAAGACACGGCTCTTGGCGGCAATGGTGATGCCCTGCTCGCCCGAACTGAAGGTAGAGACGCAGAGCAGGTGGAGACGGCGCTGGGTGTCCTGTGCCTGCTCGGCGGCGGTGCGGCGGTGGGAGATGGTAATGTGGCGGCCGTGGCGGCTGTTCAGCTCGGCCATCAGCTGGCGGAACAGCGGGCCGTGAGCCGAGGTGTCCTTCAGCTGTCGGCTGGCAATGTAGAGGTGTATCATCTCGTGCAGCAGGGTGTCCTCGATTTCCTGTTCGGGCTGGTCGGTGCGGGTGCTGATGCGCAGCACGAAGTCGCTGTTGCGAGTGCCCAGCAGCGTGCGCCTGCGCTTGAAGCCCAGCTGCCCCAGATAGCTGCGGGCAGAAGTCAGGCGGACAGGTACCGTAGGTAGCTGTCCGCCAAAATACTGCTCGTTGAACTCGCCGAAGCGGCGCTCAATGTATTGCTGTGTCGGCCTCATTCGGCTTCGAACATGTCTTGCTCGCCGTGGTCCACGTGGGTTACGCGGTCGTTCAGCTCGGCCAGCTTGCCGCTGTTCCAGCGGTCGGTCGTTCCCACGAGATAGCCGGTGATGCGCTGCAGCTTGTCAATGTGCTGGCTGCCGCACTTGGGGCATGCCTCCAGGTGGTTGTCGGCGTTCTCGTAGCCGCAGTCCATGCAGCGGTTGCGGTTGTGGTTGACTGAGCCGTAGCCCATGTTCAGGCGGTCCATCATGTCGACTACTGACATGATGACCTGCGGGTTGTGGGTGGCATCGCCGTCAATCTCGACATAGAAGATGTGGCCGCCGCGGGTCAGGTCGTGGTAGGGTGCTTCAATCTCGGCCTTGTGGCGGGCTGAACACTTGCAGTAGACCGGCACGTGGTTGGAGTTGGTGTAGTAGTCGCGGTCGGTGATGCCGGGAATCACGCCGAACTCCTTGCGGTCTTTCTTCGTGAACTTGCCGGCGAGGCCCTCGGCGGGCGTGGCCAGCACGGAGTAGTTGTGGTGATAGCGCTCGCTGAACTCGTTGACACGGTCGCGCATGTAGGTGACTATCCGCAGGCCCAGCTCCTGTGCTTCCTGGCTCTCGCCGTGGTGCTGGCCGATGAGCGCCACCAGACACTCGGCCAGGCCGATGAAGCCGATGCCGAGCGTGCCCTGGTTGATGACCGGCTCGATGGTGTCTGTGGGCTGCAGCTTGTCGGCGCCAATCCAGAGTGAGCGCATCAGCAGGGGGAACTGCTTCACGTAGGCCGTCTTCTGGAACTGGAAACGCTCGTCGAGCTGCTTGGCGGCCACCTCGAGCATGTTGTCGAGCTTGGCGAAGAACTGGTCGATGCGCTTCTGCTTGTCCTCAACGCCCATGCACTCGATGGCGAGCTTCACAATGTTGATGGTTGAGAACGAGAGGTTGCCGCGGCCGATGGAGGTCTTGGTGCCGAAGCGGTTTTCGAACACGCGGGTGCGGCAGCCCATGGTGGCCACCTCGTGCATGTAGCGCCTCGGGTCGTCGGCCTTCCACTCGCTGCTCTGGTTGAACGTGGCATCGAGGTTCAGGAAGTTCGGGAAGAAGCGGCGGGCCGTCACCTTGCAGGCCAGCTGGTAGAGGTCGAAGTTGCGGTCTTCGGGCAGGTAGTTCACGCCGCGCTTCTTCTTCCATATCTGTATGGGGAAGATGGCCGTCTCGCCGTTGCCCACGCCCTCGTAGGTGGAGAGCAGCAGCTCGCGCATGATGCAGCGGCCCTCGGCCGAGGTGTCGGTGCCGTAGTTGATGCTTGAGAACACCACCTGGTTGCCGCCGCGCGAGTGGATGGTGTTCATGTTGTGTATGAACGCCTCCATGGCCTGGTGTACGCGGCCCACGGTCTTGTTGATGGCGTGCTGCACGGCGCGCTCCTCGCCCTGCAGTCCGTCGAGCGGCTTCTTCAGGTAGTCCATCAGGGGCTGGTCGTAGAGGTGCTTGTAGTTGGCACCGTTCAGTTCTTCCAGCGCCTTCAGCTCCTCGACATAGCTGGAGCGCACGTAGGGTGCCAGGTAGAAGTCGAAGGCGGGAATGGCCTGGCCGCCGTGCATCTCGTTCTGTGCGCACTCCATTGATATGCAGGCCAGCACCGAGGCCGTCTCAATGCGCTTGGCGGGGCGGCTGGCACCGTGGCCGGCAATGAAGCCGCAGTTCAGTATGTTGTCGAGCGGGTGCTGCACACAGGTGAGCGACTTGGTCGGGTAGTAGTCCTTGTCGTGAATGTGCAGGTAGTTGTGTTCCACGGCCTCGCGGCTCTCCTCTGACAGCAGATAGTCGTCAACGAAGGGCTTCGTGGTCTCTGAGGCGAACTTCATCATCATGCCGGCCGGCGTGTCGGCATTCATGTTGGCATTCT
>JAFLSH010000284.1 GCA_022511055.1 Prevotella sp.
GTGCCGATAGAGGTCGACGAGGTGGACAACTCGGCCATGCACCTGAAGTTCCCGCCCTGCCTGCGCAGCGGCGACTATCCCATTATCTGCGAAGACGTGCGGAAAGCCTATGCCCACGTGGTGTTCGACCATGTAGACCTGACCATCAAGCGCGGTGAGAAGGTGGCCTTTGTGGGCAAGAACGGCGAGGGCAAGTCGACGTTGGTGAAGTGTATCATGGGCGAGATTCCCTTTGAGGGCTCGCTGAAGATAGGCCACAACATTCAGATAGGCTATTTCGCCCAGAATCAGGCCCAGCTGTTAGACGAGCAGCTGACCGTGTTCCAGACCATAGACTATGTGGCGAAGGGCGACATTCGCCTGAGAATCAACGACATTCTTGGCGCGTTCATGTTCGGCGGCGAGAATGCCGACAAGAAGGTCAAGGTGCTGAGTGGCGGCGAGCGCAGCCGCCTGGCCATGATTAAGCTGCTGCTGGAGCCTGTCAACCTGCTGATTCTTGACGAGCCGACCAACCATCTGGACATGGCATCGAAAGACGTGCTGAAGGAGGCCATCAGTGCCTTCGACGGTACGGTCATTGTGGTGAGCCACGACCGTGAGTTCCTTGACGGACTGGTGACCAAGGTCTACGAGTTCGGCGGCGGCCGTGTCAGGGAGCATCTGGGCGGCATCTACGATTTCCTGCAAAGCCGGAAAATCGCCGAGCTGAGCGACCTGGGCCGCCCGCAGGGCGCAGCGCCCGCAGGGCATGCCGCAGCCACGCCGGCACCATCGGCTGCCGCAGCCGCTCCGGCCGCCCGCAACGCCGACAAGAAGCAGAGCTATGCCGACCACAAGGAGCAGCAGCGGCGCATAGCCCGCGCGGAGAAGAGCGTGAAGGAGTCTGAGAAGAAGATAGAGCAGATGGAGGCGCGGCTGCAGGAGCTTGACGAGCTGCTGATGCAGCCGGAGAACGCCGCCGACATGACCCTGGTGACGGAATACACCACCACGAAACGCGCCCTTGACGAAGAGATGGAACGCTGGGGCGAGCTTTCCGAGAAGCTGGAGGAACTGAGAAAATAATAACATATCACAAACAAAAACAATGAAACTAAGAAAACTGACAATGATGATGGCAATGACGTGTGTCTCTGTCATGACCGTGGCCCAGGAGCCACTGAAGTCGGGGCTTAACCCGGCCGACATGAACACCAGCGTGAAGGCTGGTAACGATTTCTACGAGTATGCCTGCGGCGGCTGGATGAAGGCCAACCCGCTGCCTGCCGCCTATTCACGCTTTGGCTCTTTCGACCGTCTGGCCGAGGATAACAATAAGCGCATCAACGGCATTCTGAAGGAGCTGCTGGAGGGCAGCTACGCCCAGGGCTCTACCGAGCAGAAGCTGTCTGACCTCTACAAGCTGGCCATGGACTCTGCCCGCCGCGAGCGCGAGGGCATAGCCCCGGTGATGCCGCTCATCAAGAAGCTGGAGGCCGCCAAGACCATTGACCAGCTCTTTGCCGTGCAGCTGGAGATGGCCAAGTACGGCGACTCAGAGTTCTACCGTGCCGGCATGGGCGCCGACGAGAAGAATGCCTCGCAGAACATTCTGAACGTGATGCAGGGCGGCCTGACGCTGGGCCAGAAGGACTACTATCTGGAGACAGACGAGGCCACGACCAAAATCCGCGAGGCTTACAAGAAGCACATTGTGAACATGTTCCAGCTGTTCGGCTTCAGCAAGGCCCAGGCCACGAAGAAGATGCAGAACATCTTCAAGCTGGAGCTGGCGCTGGCCAAGGTGTCGAAGAGCCGCACCGAGCTGCGCGACCCGCAGGCCAACTACAACAAGACCACGCTGGCCGACTTCACGGCCAACTACCCCAACCTGAAGCTGGAGCAGGTGATGAACGCGCAGGGGCTGAAGAGCCAGTACATGCAGGAGCTGGTGGTGGCCCAGCCCGCCTTCATGGCCGGTGCCAACGAGCTGCTGGGCAAGATGAAGCCCGCCGAGTACCGCGACTACATGGAGTGGGGAGTCATCAGCGGTGCTGCCGGCCTGCTGAACGACAAGGTGCGTGAGACCAACTTCGACTTCTTCGGCAAGACCATGACGGGCCGCCAGGAAGACCACCCCCTGTGGCGCCGCGCCACCAACCAGGTGCAGGGCGTGATGGGGCAGGCACTGGGCAAAATCTATGTCGACAAGTACTTCCCCGCCGCTGCGAAGGAGCGCATGCTGAAGCTGGTGAAGAACCTGCAGATAGCCCTCGGCGAGCGCATTGCCGCCCAGGACTGGATGAGCGACTCGACCAAGGTGAACGCCCTGCTGAAGCTCAACACGTTCTACGTGAAGGTGGGCTACCCCGACAAGTGGATAGACATGACCAAGCTGGAGATAGACCCCGCCAAGAGCTACTATGAGAACATGCAGGCTTGCTCGAAGTTCTGGAACGACTACTACATCGACCACACCGCCGGCAAGCCCGTTGACAATGACGACTGGCACATGACCCCGCAGACGGTGAACGCCTACTACAACCCGACGACCAACGAGATTTGCTTCCCCGCCGGCATACTGCAGGTGCCCTTCTTCGACATGACGGCCGACGATGCCTTCAACTACGGTGCCATCGGCGTGGTGATTGGCCACGAGATGACCCACGGCTTCGACGACCAGGGCCGCCAGTTCGACAAGGACG
>JAFLSH010000285.1 GCA_022511055.1 Prevotella sp.
GAAAAAAAGCGGGAAAATGTTTGCAGAATCGAGAATAAAGTTGTACCTTTGCACCCCGAAATCATTACGAACAATTAATAAGAACAAGAAATGAAACAAGGTATTCACCCTGAAAACTATCGCCCCGTCGTGTTCAAAGACATGTCCAACGGCGATATGTTCCTCTCGAAGTCTACGGCAAAGACCAATGACACAGTAGAATTCGAAGGCGAGACTTACCCCGTGGTAAAAGTTGAAATCTCAAGCAGCTCTCACCCCTTCTACACTGGTAAGAGCAAGCTCGTTGACACCGCCGGTCGTGTCGACAAGTTCTTCAGCCGTTACGGTAAGGCTTCAAAGAAATAAAGACATAACCGCAGCAATAATTCTGCAAGAGGTGCGCCCACGGTAGTTGCATATGCCTGGGCGCACCTCTTGCTATGTGGCAAAATATGACAAAAAAATCAAAAAAAACGGGGCTTCCTTTGGCGGGGCAAAAGAAAATGCGTATTTTTGCGCCCAAATAAAGTTAATCACATGATTTATTAGAGAAAAAAATGAAGACTGTTTACGAATTCTCTGTCAAAGACAGAAAGAACAAAGACGTTTCCCTCAGGGAATACGCCAACGAAGTGTTACTCATTGTCAACACCGCAACCAAATGTGGCTTCACCCCGCAATACGAAGAGCTGGAAAAGCTCTACGAGAAGTACCACAGCCAGGGATTCACCATTCTCGACTTCCCCTGCAACCAGTTTGGCCAGCAGGCCCCCGGCACAGATGAGTCGATACACGAGTTCTGCAAGCTGAACTTCGGCACGGAGTTCCCGCGCTTCAAGAAGGTCAAGGTGAACGGCGCAGATGCCGACCCGCTCTTCAAGTTCCTGCAGGAGCAGAAGGGCTTTGCCGGCTGGGATATGGAACACCCCATCGCCCCGATTCTCGAAGAGATGCTGTCGAAGGCCGACCCCGACTACAAGCAGAAGCCCGACATCAAGTGGAACTTCACCAAGTTCCTTGTCAACAAGAAGGGGCAGGTTGTGGCGCGCTTTGAGCCCACCGAAAAGATGGCCAACATTGAGAAGCAAATAGAAGCACTGCTGTAAACGCCCGAAAAACCGATTGCACTCATGGAACATACAAAGTGTCTGATTATAGGCAGCGGGCCTGCGGGCTACACGGCGGCCATCTATGCCAGCCGGGCCAACCTGCACCCCATAGAGTACAGCGGGCTGCAGCCGGGCGGGCAGCTCACGCAGACCACTGAGGTGGAAAACTTCCCCGGCTACCCGCAGGGGGTCGATGGCAACCAGATGATGATGGACATACGCGAGCAGGCTGAGCGCTTCGGGGCTGACATACGCGATGGTGAGATAGTGAAGGTGGACTTCTCGAAAGCCCCCTACGTCTGCACCGCCGAGAACGGCACCGAGATTGAGGCCGAAACGGTCATCATTGCCACGGGCGCCTCAGCCATGTACTTAGGGCTTGAAGACGAGCGGAAGTACAACGGCCAGGGCGTGTCGGCCTGTGCCACCTGCGATGGTTTCTTCTACCGCAAGAAGACCGTGGCGGTGGTAGGCGGCGGCGATACGGCCTGCGAAGATGCGCTCTACCTGTCGGGCCTTGCCAAGAAGGTCTACATGGTGGTGCGCAAGCCGTTCCTGCGCGCCTCGAAGGTGATGCAGCAGCGGGTGCGCGAGGCGGAGAACATCGAGATTCTGTTTGAACACAACACGTTAGGGCTTTACGGCGAGAACGGCGTTGAGGGCGCACACCTTGTGAAGCGCAAGGGCGAGCCCGATGAAGAGCTGGTCGACATAGCGATAGACGGTTTCTTCCTGGCCATCGGCCACAAGCCCAACACTGACATCTTCAAGGAGTGGCTCGACACAGATGAGATGGGCTACCTGAAGAAGATTGAGGGAACGCCGCGCACCAAGCTGCCCGGTGTGTTCGTTGCCGGCGACTGTGCCGACCCCGTCTACCGGCAGGCCATCTCGGCCGCAGGCAGCGGCTGTCAGGCCGCCATTGAGGCAGAGCGCTACCTAATGAACCAATAAGGGAAAAATACGGTAACGAAAAACAGACAAGACAAGGCTGCGAAAATCTGACAACCAGGTAACGACAAACAGAAGTCGAAAAACTGACAACAAACAGAATGGCCCCGCTTCCCAGCGAGGCCATCCTTTTTTAAAAACTAAATTAATCAACCATAAACCTTAACCATTAAAAATCTTTTTCTGATGCAAAGGTAGTGCAATCTCACAAAATAGAGGTCGAATAACAATGATTTAAGGTTGAAAATACACCAATTCACGCATTTTCTACCAGTTTTCACGCATTTTCTGCCTTTTTCGGGGTGTTCGGGCCATTCTTTCCCGCATTTCTTGCATTTCCTGAAAGTTTTTCTGCGCTTTCTAAAAGTTTTCTTTGCGCTTCCTGAAAGGCAAAAATCACCTTTGCATTCAAGATTGAGAGGCGAAAATGCAGACTTTACTGCCGTAAGTTGGCATGACAGGTAGAGAAAATCCGACAACCGGGTAACGAAAAACAGATAAGACCAGACCGCGAGCCCCAGACAACTAAATAACGATAAACGGTAGCCGAGGAACAGATGTTGAAAAAGCGGCAAGATGTAGAAAAAAGCAGAACAAATACAGGAAGAAAGA
>JAFLSH010000286.1 GCA_022511055.1 Prevotella sp.
TTCACCTTGCGCCACAGCACGGGCGACAGCTTGAAGCCCACCAGGCGGTCCAGCACACGGCGAGCCTGCTGGGCGTTCACCAGATTCATATCCAGCCGGCGCGGATTCTCTATCGCCGCCAATATGGCCGGCTTCGTAATCTCATGGAAGACAATGCGGTTGGTCTTCTCTTCATCCAGCCCAAGCACCTCACAAAGATGCCATGAGATGGCCTCTCCCTCGCGGTCTTCATCGGATGCGAGCCAGACCTTCTCGGCTTTCTTGGCATTCTGCTTCAGTTCCGAGACCAGCTTTTTCTTCTCGTCAGGTATCTCGTATTCGGGTTGCAGCGTTGCATTGTCAATGCTCAGCTCCTTCTTTTTCAAGTCGCGTATGTGGCCATAACTCGACATCACCTTGAAGTCTTTTCCCAAGAACTTCTCGATGGTCTTTGCCTTGGCAGGCGACTCCACGATAACAAGATTCTTTTGCATAATTTCTCTCGTTTTTATTCCTATTGGGGCGCAAAAGTACGCAAAAAAAATCGCCTTGACCTTATTATATGCTTGTTTTTTTGATTTCTTAACTGTTTTCCTGCAAAAAGCGGGTCACACCCTGCCTGATACTCTGCAATCCAAACTCCTCTGGCCTGACTTGGCTCAGCGGCAGCCACATGCACTCGGCGGCATCATCAGCCGCCCGCGCCACGGCATCGGGTGCCATGTTCACCAAATAGAACATATCGAGCGTGTGAATGGTCATGCCGGAGTACAGATAGAGGTTTGGAATCGAGAACTGATAGCTCACGGTGTCCACCTGCAGCCCTGTCTCTTCCATAATCTCGCGGCGCATGCCTTCTTCGGCAGTCTCGTACATGTCAACGAAGCCGCCCGGCAGGTCGAGCGTACCTTTGGCCGGCTCCTTGGCACGGCGCACCACCAGCATCTCCAGCTCACTGCCAGCACCATGCGAAGGGCGCACCATGAAAGCCACCGTGGCCGAACAGGGGTTGGCATAGTAGACAAAGCCGCAGTCGCCGCAGCACTTGCTCTTGACATTATGCTCGACCCAGTGGCGGCTGCCGCACACCGGGCAGAACACAAATTTCTCTAACGGATGTTCCATGCTCTACGTCTCTGATTCGTTGACACCACCTTACCAGTCATCTGTGCGGAAGGGGAACAGAGGCAGGTTTCCGCCGTTCTTGACATTGCCCAGCTGGAAATTCCTGAAACAGTAGCGCACCGCCACGGGCTGCTTCACTTCCGGGGAGCAGACCAAGATAGCCTCATCCCAGTATCCGCCGCCCGGCCGCCAGAAGTGCCTTGCCTCAGCGGGGTGGAACACGCGGTCAGCACCAGCCACTTCGAAGCCGACAATCTGCTCGAATGGCGCATCACACCAGTAGTTATCCTGCGTGTGAATCAGCACGGTGTCGTTCTGGATTTTCATGTCTTTGAACGAAGAACTCTTGTAGCTGACCTTCTCATAGCCATAGTCACGGCTCAGGGCCGTGAAGGCCAGCCGCTCGCCCACAGGCTGCTTCTGCGCCGGGTGTATCTGCGTTGTCTCGTAGGGGTAGGCCAGGTCATTCGTACATACCAGCCAGCTGTTGGGTATCTGCTTCATGGCCTTGAACTGCTGTTCGCGCAGGCGGGCACCCTCGTCTCCCTGCACGTTGTCATAGCCATACGGGGCTATCTCAACGAAGTAGAACGGAATCTCGCCCAGGCCGAACTGCTGCCGCCACTGGCTGACCAGCAGCTTCAGCCGCTCTGAGTATTGGTCGCCAGGGTCGCCCACGTTAGAGCAGCCCTGATAGTAGACAATACCCTTCACGGTGTAGTTCAGAATGGGGTTGAACGTGCCATTGCCCCACAGCATCGAGCGCAGATAGTCCAGCTGCGGCCACTTCTGCACGAGTGCCAGCGAGTCAGTCGGGTCATTGGTGTAGCGCTGCAGGTTCTCCTTGGTCAGCCAGCTTTCCACGCGCGTACCGCCCTTGTTGGCCTCAATAATGCCGACCGGGATTTGCAGGGTGCGGCTCAGCAGCCGGGCAAAGAAATAGCCCGTGGCCGAGAACTCGCTGACAGTGGCGGGCGAACACTGCCGCCACTCGCACTGCGCATCATCTTGCGGAGTGGCTGACATTACGCTGGGTATCTTCACCGAGCGCACACCCGCAGAGTTCACGGCATCAAGCACGTGCTGGTTGTAGCCATCAACCGGGCAGTTGCCAAATCCCTTTACGGGCATCTCCATGTTCGACTGGCCGGCACAGACCCACACCTCACCAATGAGTACGTTGCCGATGGTCAGTTCTTCGCCATCACTGAACGTGATTTTCTGCGGTTCCATCGATGCTTTTGGGGTCTTTACCCTTACCAGCCACTTCCCGTCTTTGTCGGCTTTGGCCTCCACCGCATCGGCCGACCACGAAGTGGTCACCTTGACCGTAGCCCGCGGCTTGGCCCAGCCCCAGAGCCGCGCTTCAGTCTGCTGTTGCAACACCATGTTGTCGCCAATGACATGCGGCAACCGTACTTTGGCCTGAGCCCCCAAGGCCACAACGGCCAGGGCCAGCGCCACAAAAGGCTTTCTGTACATTTTCATCTCGTTTTACGTTTTAAGTTCTGTGTGCAAAGGTAGCAAAATATTTGGGAAAGAAA
>JAFLSH010000287.1 GCA_022511055.1 Prevotella sp.
AGGACGAGAGATTTTCATTCTCTAAAGAGGAGTTCGACTCTCCTAGGGACTACAAGCAAACGTAAATCTGCCATCTGCACAGCCAAGTGCTACCTGACAGTAGGAAAAGGGTGGCGGAGAACTCTGAAACAGACAGCAGCACCCCAGAAACTGACTCGTTCAATGGTCGTTGCCGCAGAGTTTGCCCAGGGCGGCCTTCAAGGCGTAAGACCCATAAGCTTTATTAACAATAAAAAAACAGAAGAAAATCAAAAATGGCAAATCACAAGTCATCGGTGAAGAGAATTCGCCAAGAGAAGAAAAGAGCTTTGCACAACCGCTACTATGCAAAGACCATGCGTAACGCTGTGCGCAAGCTGCGTGCAATGACTGACAAGGAAGAGGCAGTGGCTCTCTATCCGAAGGTGCAGAAGATGCTGGATAAGCTGGCTAAGACCCACATCATCCACAAGAACAAGGCTGCTAACCTGAAGTCAAGTCTGTCGAAGCACGTCAACAAGCTGGGATAAACAGCAACCAAAGTATAGGCTAAACCGTGCAAGTACTCCTTGTGCGGTTTTTTCGTATCAGAAATCCGGCAGAATGGGTGAAGTAGTCATTTCAAGCGCGCAGAATCCGAAGGTCAAGCGCCTTCTGCTTTTACAGCAGAAGTCTTCGGAGCGGAAGAAGACAGGGCTTTTCGTGGTGGAAGGCCGCCGCGAGCTGCAACACTGTGTCGAGGCTGGCTATGAAGTGGAGACAGTCTTCATGGTCTACCCGCAGCCCGCCGCCAACGTGCCCGCTTCCGGCCGCGTGGAGTGGGTTACGCCCGCCGTCTATGAGCGCATGGCCTACCGTGGCGGCACAGAGGGTGTCATAGCCATCGTGAAGGCCCGCGCGCAGACCCTCGACAGCCTGAGCCTGCCCGCCAACCCGCTGCTGGTGGTGCTTGAGAGCGTGGAGAAGCCCGGCAACCTGGGCGCCATTCTCCGCTCGGCCGATGCCGCCCGGGCCGATGCCGTCATTGTCTGCGATCCGCTGACTGACTTGTACAATCCCAACCTCATCCGCAGCAGCATCGGCGCCATTTTCACCGTGCCCTGCGTGGCCTGTTCCAGCGAAGCCTGCATTCAGTTCCTGAAGGCGCGTGGCATCCGCATTCTCACTGCCCAGCTGCAAGACTCCCATTTGTATTACGACACCGATATGACCTGCGGCACGGCTCTTGTCATGGGCACGGAAGACACCGGGCTGACTGCGCAGTGGCGCCAGGCCGCCGATGCCCATATCCGCATCCCCATGCAGGGTCGCCTCGACTCCCTCAACGTTTCCGTCAGCACGGCTATCCTTCTTTTCGAGGCTGTTCGCCAGCGGCAGTGATGCCCGATTCCTGGCAAATTCAAAAAAAGTTATACATTGTGCAGGTTTTTCAGGAAATTTGCTTATCTTTGCAGTTGAAATGAAAGAGATGCAGCACAAAGGGCGGATGCTGATGGCACAGGTTGTCGTGTTGCTGGCAGTTCTGTTTAACTGTCAGGGTGCAGATGCTATGCCGGCACATCATACATCCCGGCAGCCGCAGTCGGCCGTGGTGACAGCCCAGAAGCAGCATCACCGTGAGGCGGCAACACTGACTGATGCCTCACATCTCTACCGCATTTGCAGCTCGCGCCCCCAGCGTGTCAACCCTACGCAGGGCTCCAAGACCGAGCGCACCGGCAACAGTGTATGGCGCAACTTTGTCAAACCCCTTTATACCTTTTACGATAGCAGGCGCCGGCAGGTAACGGCCCCGTTCTGTCTGTCGGTCTCGCGCGACTACTATGTCATTGCGCTGAGGCACATCATTCGTTGACCGTAAAGTTTTTTTTGTGTTCTTTGTCCGCAGGCGGCCTGTCTGTGGGCTGTTCCTTATAATTATAATCAAAAACTTTACAACAACTATGCCAAGTATCAAGAACTTGGAGATGGCTGCTGCCCTCTCCGCCTGTCAGAATATAACTGTCAAGAAATCGCTGTTTTCCACCAAGGCCGTCTATACGCCGACACAGAGTTCCGTGAAGCCCGTTATCCTGGAATATACTCCGGCCGATGGCGAGTGGATGGAGCATCTGCTCAATCTGCCGCTCGGCAAGATGGCTGCCGAGCTGGCTCAGAAAGGTAAGCCCGCGGTAGTTCCCATTGGCCACTACCGCCTGGAGATTTGCCTGAGTGATGATCATCAGTTCTGCGCCTTGCAGCTTTTCCGTTTCGTGGACTTCAAGTATGCCTCGGTTTTCGAGCCCCGTTTCTATGAAGGGCAAGACGTGGAAATAATTGTGAGACTGATATAATACTAACATGACATTCACACCAGAGAACATCTTCTTTCTGGGCGCGGTACTCATCTTTGTGAGTATCATCATCAGCAAGTGGGGCTATCGCTTCGGCGTACCCACTTTGCTGTTGTTCCTCTTTACGGGCATGCTCTTTGGCAGTGATGGCCTGGGGTTGGAGTTCCATAGTCACGGAGATGCCCAACTCATCGGCATGCTCTCGCTCTCGGTCATACTCTTTTCGGGCGGCATGGATACGAAACGGCGCGATATCGAGCCCGTTGCAGCCCAGGGGCTGATACTCTCTACCCTTGGTGTGCTGATTACCACCGTGATAACCGGC
>JAFLSH010000288.1 GCA_022511055.1 Prevotella sp.
ACGGATAGCTGTTGGCCATGGACACCTCGCTGTAGTTGTAGCCCCAGTAGCCCTCGCCCCAGTAGCTGGTGTGGTTGGCTATGCCGGCATGGCTGACCGCGGCGGCGAAGATGTCGGTCTGCGTCTGCAGATACTGCGTCATGAAGCCGCCGTAGGAAGCACCCATGCAGCCGATGTGCTTCGCATCGATGAAGGGATGCTCCTCGCAGATTTTCTTCGTGCCCTCAATGATGTCCTCGGCAGGGCCGCGGCCGGCCGTGTTCACATGGCGCGAAGCCCACTCCTGGCCGAAGCCCGTAGCACCGCTGGGCTGCAAGATGTAGGCCACGTAGCCCAGCGAGTTCCAGTATTGCGGCGAGTAGGTCGCATCGGCATTACGGCTCACGGGCGAGCATCCGCCGTAGTAATAGACTATCATGGGGTATTTCTTCTGCGCATCGAAGTCCTTAGGCAGATAGAGCCGCCCGTAGACCGTGTCGCCGCGCGAGTTCTGGAAGTTCCAGTCCTGGCAAGTGCCCACCTCGGCATCGCCTAACACCGTGCGGCCGTCGAAAAGCTGCAACTGCTTGCCGGCAATGCCGGTTGCACCCTTCTTGCCACCGGCCGCGCTGACCGTAGCCACGTAGGCCGAAGCAGGCTCCAGTGTCTTATAAGAAAGGTAGGCCAGCACGGGCGCCTGGCGGGCCATGTCGTAGCGGAAGACATTGTCGCCGTGAACAGGCAGCTTCGAGACAGCACCCGTCTTGGGATTGAGCTGGAACATGTTCACATAGTCGCGGTCCTCGGCCGTGAAGTATATCAGCCCATCGGCCACTGACCAGACCACGCGCGCCACGCTGGGGTCGAAGTCGCGGGTCAGCGGCGTTACCTCGTGCGAAGCCAGGTCGAAGAGGAACAGCTCGTTCTCGGTCATGTTCGGTGTCACGTTGGCGGGCAGCTGACAGCCGATGCGGTCGAAGGCTTCGGGCGTTCCCGTGAACAAGAGCTGCCGCCCGTCGGGCGAGAACAGGGCGTTGCCCACGAAGCCCTGGCACTGCAAGATGGTGTCCATCTGCAAGGTCTGGGCATCCATCAGGTAGAAATCGGCCACCTCGGTCGGGCGCATGGCCAGGCGGGAATAGGAAGTGGCTATCAGCAGCTTCTGCCCGTCATGGCTGATGTCGCTGAGCATAGCCCCCTTTGCGCCAAAGGTGATGCGCTGGCAGATGCCTGTCTTCAGGTCGAGCTTGCTCAGGTAGTTACGGTTGCGCCAACCGGGCTGGCGGTCGTCCATCTCCAGCACCTCGAACACATCGCGGTCTTCCTTCGGCCCTTCTTCCTCGGTGCTGATGATGAGATAGTCCTCTGCGGGGCTCACGGTGAAGCGGCCTGCCGGCAGGTCGCTGGCCAGCAGCGAGCGCTCGCCCGTCAGCGGCGCTACGCGGTAGAGCATGCGCCGCCCGTTGGCAGTCTCTTCTTCCAGATATGCCTGCGAGCGGGGCATCCACGTCACAGGCTTGGCCAGTGTGCGCACCAGCTGCCCCGTCTTGGCCTGCCGCAGCTCGTAAGTCCAGCGGCTCTTGCCGTCGCGGTCGGTGTCCTGAAAGCTGACTGCCACGTAGGCACCGTCGGCAGACAAAGACACGCTGCGCACACGGTGTCCGTCGGTCATGTCATGCACCATGTAGGGGTGGGCCGTGCTGAGGGTGTAGTCTACCGGCTTGTTGGCATCGATAGTCACGCTGATGCTGTCGGCAGAGCCGGGCTCTGCCAAGTACTTGATGGCCACGGTGTGGTGTTCGGGCGCTAACTTCAGCTCTGCGCCCGCCTCGCGCCCGTCAATATAGAGCTTGTAGGGCTTCGGCGCCTTGACCGTAATGCTGCCTTTCAGGTAGTCGGCATTGTTGATATAGAAAGTGAGCAGACCCACCGACTGCGCATCGCTGAGTGACGGCAGTACCGGGCTCTGGAGCGTGGCGGTGGGGGCGGCATTCAGCGAAAGGGTGTTGAGCAATGCCGCGGTGTCGAACTTCTTTCCGTTGACATCGACCGTGTCCATGGCAAACGGAGTGCTGACACGGTAAGGGCCAGACAGGTTGAACTGGCTAATCACAGTCGTCTGCTGGGCTTGTGCAAAAAGGGCCAGCATCGCCAGCCCCATAATGGTTAGTTTTCTCATGATAAAGTGTATATGTACTTAATAGTTATCGCCATAGCGTTCCTTGACAATGTCGTCGAGCGAGCGGGCACGAGTGTTCGGCGCTCCAATGACACCTACGATAAGCGAGATGAGCAGCAGGGCTATCATGCAGTAGGCGGCCACGGTAAAGCCTTCGCCGTTCTCGCCGTAGATGTAGGTGAAGATAAGCCCCCACACCGCTGACAGGCCACGGACAATGAAGAACATCAGACCCTGCGCGCCGGCGCGGAACTTGGCAGGGAACAGCTCGCTGCCCCACAGCGCGTAGAACACCTGAACGGAACAGCCGTTGTTGATGCCCCACAGAATGGTGAACACCCACAGCCACACCAGGTTGCTCACGCCAATGCCCACAATGATAAACCATGCCGTAAGGGCACAGAGCAGGC
>JAFLSH010000289.1 GCA_022511055.1 Prevotella sp.
TTCAAAAAAAACAAAAAAAACGGCATGCGGATTAAACTTTTGCCGGCAGCGTGTGTCAAAGCAAACATTATGAATCGATTCTTGTTTATTATAGCTATGCTTTCCTGTGCCGTAATGACGTGGGCACAAGGAAATGGAAATGTGAAAGGTAAGGTGTTGGACAAGCAGACTGACGAGGCACTGCAGTTTGTCAATGTGGCCGTAACGGCCGCCGGCTCAGAGAAGCTGTTGAAAGGCGCCATCACCGATGCCTCAGGAAACTTCAGTATTACCGGCTTGGCCGATGGGCAGTACATGCTCAGCGTGTCGTTTGTGGGCTATAAGACCGTGACACGCCGCTTTACCATCGGTCCGCAGAGCCGACAGCAGCAGTTCAAGGCACTCTATCTGGCGGAGGACAGCCAGACACTGAAGGAAGTGCAGGTGACGGGGCAGCGCTCGCAGATGAAGCTCGAGGTTGACCGCAAGACTTTCTCCGTAGACAACGTTTTGGCGGCCGCCGGCGCTTCAGCCACGGAACTGCTGGAGCAGATACCGTCTATCGAGGTGACTACCGACGGCGAAATATCGCTGCGCGGTAACTCCAGCGTTGAGGTGTGGATTAACGGCAAGGCCAGCGGTCTGACTTCTGACAACCGCTACGAAATACTGCAGCAGATTCCGGCCGAGAGCATCGAGCGCATTGAGGTGATAGACAATCCTTCGGCCAAGTTTTCCGCTGAAGGCTCTGCCGGTATCATCAATGTCATTCTGAAGCGCGACCGCAAGGCCGGCTACTACGGCTCGCTCCGTGCCGGTGTCGACACCAAGGGCGGATGGAACACGGGTGCTAACATGAACTATTCCAGCGGTGTGCTTGAAGCCTACGGCAACCTGGGCTACCGCTCGCGCCGCAACGGCGGTGGCAGCGAGAGCGAGCAGGAATATCTGCAGACACAGCAATACCAGCGCTACAAGAGCGAGAGCGAGAACAAGGGGCGCAACATCTTTGCACGTGCCGGACTGACATGGCATGCGACCGAGAAAGACGACATCTCGCTGAGCGGCATGACCATGCAGGGCAAGAACGAGAACGACAACACCACGCCCTACCACTACGGCACCATCGGCGCACCGGCCGACACCTACACCATGACCCGCCGCACCAGCGGCGACGGCGACAACCACATGTACCATGTCGAGCTGGGCTACGACCACAACTGGAGCAGTCAGCACAAGTTGCAGTTCACGCTCTCGTACAACAAGTGGAGTGGCGATAACGACAACATCTACCAAGACAGGACCGAATATACCGACGGCACACCTACGACAGCCACCTACCAGTATCGGCCGATGTTCATGAACAACCGCTCGTGGGAGACTAAGCTGGAATATGAAAACCAGATAACCGACAACTTGAAGCTGGAAGCAGGCTACAACGGCCGCTTCGCTTATGAGAACACGCCCCAGGAGTCATGGATAGCCAACAACTGGGAAGGCGACAGCTTGGTTGAGGACAAACTCTACTATAACCGCTTCATCTACGACAACAACATTCACGCCGCCTACCTGAGCGTGAACACCAAGCTGTGGCAGCGGCTGGGAGTCATGGTCGGCATGCGTGGCGAGTACTGGAAGGTGAACACCGAGAGCTACAACTGGGAGCAAGAGCATGGCAAGGAGCCCAAAGAGCCTGCCTTCAAGAAAGACTATTTCCAGCTGTTCCCTTCGCTGTTCCTCAGCTACGAGCTGACAAAGACGGCACAGCTGCAACTGAACTACACGCGCCGCCTGCGCCGGCCGTGGGGCGGGCAGCTCAACTCGTTCAAGAACACCCGCGATGCCACGATGGTGGAGTTTGGTAACCCGGAGCTGACACCAGAGTTCACTAACTCTTTCTCGCTGAACTTCCTCAAGACGTGGGATGAGCATACGCTGAGCATCAGCACCTACTATCGGCCGACGACCGATGTCATTGAGCGCATACGCTATCAGGGTGAAGACGGCCTGATGTACTCCACGAGCCAGAACTTGTCGAAAAGTCAGCGCGCCGGTGCAGAGCTGATTGTGAAGGACAAGCTGTGGCGCATCCTGGACCTGACAACGACACTTAACGGCTATTACTACAAGCTCGACGGCTTCAAGTACGAGATAGCCGGTCAGACCATCACCGGCGAGAGCGATGAGAACTTCACGTGGGATGCCCGTATGCTGGCTTCGTTCATTCTGCCCTACGACATCTCGTTCCAGGCTACGGGTAACTACCGCTCGCGCGGCGTTATCACCCAGGGTTACCGCAAGGCGAATGGCTCGCTGGACTTGGGGCTGCGCAAGAGTTTCTTTAACAAGCAGCTGGCGCTGGCCATCAACTGGCGCGATGTGCTGAACACCCGCCATTGGGAGACCTACACCTCAGGCGACACGTTTACCCGACACCAGAAGAACTGGCGCGACCCACGCGTGAACTTTACCCTGACATGGAACTTCGGCAACATGAAACAGGACAAAAAGAAGAAGGGCAACGGCGACGACGACCATCAGGGCGGTTTCGA
>JAFLSH010000029.1 GCA_022511055.1 Prevotella sp.
TTAGTGAATGACAATACACCAACGGATGATAAAAACTATCTGGAACTGGATATGATTTCAGATATGGTTGAAGTATATGAAGAGATTCAGTATCCCATAGGAAAGATTCCTTGACAACTAATCTTGTGTTGGCTTATTACCCAATAGTTCAATTGTTTCTAAGAACTCATTAACGATTTCCTTTAAATACGGATTATCATTTCTAAGAATAATAGCAGAATAATTTACGTTGTTGTCTTCGTCTAACAGTGATGAGGATATAAATGTGAAACTCCATCTTTTTTCATACGTTTCAAACCACCGTTCAAACAAACGGCTTCTCATCGACTGTTTGTTGTCACCTGTATCACATATGTATAACAGAGTTGTGTTGTTTTGCTTAAAAAACTCATCAACAATATAAATAATAGTATCTTTGACTTTAGGGTCATTTGGAGACCTTCTATGGTTTGCGTTGACAATGTTAAGATGATATGCCGTTCTACTCAACAAAGTATTGTCTTCTACAAATTCGACTCCATAGTGAACACCATGGTCAGTATAGAATTCTATTCTACCATCTTCCTTTCTCCTGACCGAATATGGAGAATGCAAGTTAATTGCAGCCTCAGACAGAGGATTCATAGAGCTGTAATATGTTTTGCCGGTAACCCAGTGTTGCTTTCATACGCAGCCGCCACCTTGTTTTTCAAGGCAGCCAGACTTTCTTCCTTTTTCTTCTTTGAAGCCATAAACTTCTTCATTGCTTCTTCTTTTGTCATAAACTTATTGATTATAATGATTGTTTACTGCAAAGATAAACCTTTTCTCTGTAATTTCCAAATGTTTTGAAAGAAATCTGCGAAAACAATATATTTGTTGATTTTTATGCCAGGAGTTATCAGGGAATCAGCAACGAAGAGTCGCCGTAGCTCAGGAAACGGAAATCGTGGCTGAGGGCATAGTCGTAGATGCGGCGCCAGTCGCCACGCACTAAGGCGCTGACCAGCAGCAGAAGCGTAGACTGGGGCTGGTGGAAATTGGTGATGAGTGCGCTGACAATCTTGTAGTCATAGCCGGGGGCAATGATAATCTGGGTGCTGCTGTGCAAGGCAGACAGATGATGGCGGTCCATCCATGCCAAAAGAGCCTGCAAAGCCTCGACCGTGGGCAGGGGCTCTGCCTGATAGGGTTCCCACTGGCTGACATGAAGGTCGGCGGCGGCAAGGTCGGGGTTTGACTTGAGCTTCAGCCCCATGTAATAGAGGCTTTCCAGTGTCCGCACACTGGTAGTGCCAACGGCAATGGCATGGCCACCATGGCTGATGAGCCGCTCGATGGTGTGCCGCTGCACACAGATGAACTCCGTATGCATTTCGTGGTCGCCAATCTCCTCGCTTTTCACTGGCTTGAACGTGCCCGCCCCCACGTGCAGGGTCAGTTCCTCGCGCTCAATGGCGCAACCGTCAATGGCCGCCAGCACTTCGGGCGTAAAGTGAAGCCCGGCCGTCGGGGCAGCCACGCTGCCCTTGATTTTGGAATAGACCGTCTGGTAGGTCGTCTTGTCGCTCTCCTGTGTCTCGCGATTCAGGTACGGGGGGATTGGCAGCTCGCCCATGGCATCGAGCAGTTCGGCGAAAGAGAGGCTGTCGCATGACCACTCAAACTCAACAATCAGGCTGGCACCGCGCATCTCGCGGCGGTGGGCGGTAACGGTTACCGCCCCCTGCGGCAGAGCGAGCGTTCTGACCAAAGGCTCGTCTTTCCACTTCTTCAGGTTGCCAACCATGCAAAGCCATGTGCAGCGGCCACGGGTCTGAAACATCTGCTCGTAGTCGGCAGGGGCTACAGGCTCTAAAAGGAACACCTCGATGAGTGCCCCCGTCTGCTTGCGGAAATGCAGGCGTGCCTGAATGACCCGCGTGTTGTTGAAGACCATGAGCGCACCATGGGGCAGATGGTGCGGCAGGTTAGAAAAGACATCCTCGCTGATTTCGCCGTGCCGGTAGACCAGCAGCTTAGACTGGTCGCGCCGGGGCAGGGGAAACTTGGCTATGCGATAATCGGGCAAGTCGTAATAGTAGTCGCTAATATGTATGTGCTGAGTGTCCATAGAGATGGGTTAATTGGCATAGAGGAAAAGACAGGAACGCAACAGGGCGTAGACCACGGTCAGCAGCAAGACCACCACCACGGTGTCGACATCGGAAAACTGGTAGCCGGTAGAGGTCAGGGGTGAAGGGTGGTTGGCGCGCGCGCCGTAAACGGTCTGGGGCACAAACCGCCTGTAAAGCATGTAGACCGCCGTGCCACAGCAGCCGCCCCAGGCCAGCCCGACCAAGATGTCGATGGGGAAATGAACTCCAAGGTAGAGGCGGGTCCAGCAGTTGACAAGTGACCAGAGTACAAGGCTGACAGAGAGCAGCCGGCTACGCACCAGCCAACAGAAGAAAACGGCAATGCTGAACGTATTGCTGGCATGGGCGGAGAAAAAGCCATACTGCCCGGAACGATAGCCGTTCACCACGTCGACCAGCGAGCCTATCTGCGGGTCGCGCGTGGGCCGCCACCGGGCCACCATGGGCTTTACCAGCTCATCGTCGATAGTACCGGCCAACAACACGCAAAGGCCGGCACAGGCCACAATGACCATGATTTTCTTCACGGAATCGCTATTGCGCACTACCAGCAGAAACAGCGACACATAGAGCGGAATCCATGTGGTTGCCGTGGTCAAGGTCATGAAAAGGCCATCCAGAAACAAGGAATGGCTGCCGTTGAGCCACAACAGCAGTTGCCGGTCGTATTCTATCAGTGTACCAATGTCCATTGAAGGTCAGATAATTTCCAGCTGTTTGGTTTCAACCCATCCCTCCTTGCCGTCAGCCACCCGAATGCGCTTCCACTCTTTCATGGTGGCATCGGTAATGTCGACCTTTGTTCCCTCGTGCAAGATGAAAAGGTCTGTGCCCTGGGCGGCGGGAGTGCTTTTCACGGTTACAGCCGACTCGATGACAATAGCACCGCGGCGGTCGACCAGCTCCTGTTTCTGGGCATAGGCGAAGACATTGCTCAGCACAAAGAGCAGCACCAGCACCAAAGCGCCATAGAAGCCCAGCTTGCGCAGCCAGATTCTGTCGGCAAACAGATAGAGCAGCGCCAGGATAATGGCCAGTGCCAGGGAGCAGAGGGCGGTGCGCGCCCAGGCATCGACACTCATGAAATTGACCACCGCACGATACCAGGTCAGGAAAAACATCTCGGTCTCGGGCGTAATCTTGTCGATGGTCTTCGAGCGGGCCATCTGCAGGTTAAACCGTATGTCGGTGTCGCCGGGCGAGAGCAGCAGGGCGCGCTCGTAGTTCAGCACGGCACGGGTGATGTTCTCTGTCCGATAGTAGGCATTGCCGAGATTGTAATACAGCTCGGCGCTGGCCCCCTGCTTCAGCAGTTCCTCATAGTCCTTGATGGCCTGCTGGTAGTGCCCTTGGGAGTAGGCGCTGTCGGCAGCCGCCTTGGTGACAGCCTGCGCTGACAGCGGCAGAACGGTGAACAACAGCAGCAGAAGCGTTGCCTTGGCCGCAGATTTTCGTGTTTTCTTCATCGTTTCTTCTATTTTCTCGATGGCAGTCATGGCTTTCTCGAAGACTTTGCTCATGTTGCCTCGCGGGTCGCCCGGTGCATAGCGCGCGAACTCACACTCATCGAGTGCCCCAATGAACTGGTCAATGGTAGACTGGTGAACATCGCGCTCAGAGAGCCGCTCGCTGATGTTGTCGTGGGAGAGCTGGGCCACGGGTATGTTCAGCTTGTCGCCCACATAGCCCCACAAGGCCCGCAGCACTTCGTCGTAGAACTCAGAAGACTTGCCTTCCTGCATCAGCCGGGAAGCCTGCTTCAGTCGTTTGGTGGCCACTTTGTTGGCCTTGCTGGCCCGTTTGCCGGCAATGTTGGCATTGTCAATGGCGCGCTGGCGGAAAATGACAAACAGGGAAATGAAAATCAAGGCCAGTATCGCCAGGCTCACCCAATAAGCCACGCTGCCGAAGAAGTAGTCGCCTTGCAGATGCTGGCTGGTGTCGCCCGTCTTAATGTGGCGAATGTCCTTGTTCAGCAGGCGCAGGTCTTCCTGACCCGTGAAGTCGCTGACACTGCTCGAGCCGCTGCCTTTTGCCACGTCAAGCGTAAAGCCCTCAGACTCAACGGTCTTATAAGCACCCGCTGAAGTGTCATAGTAAGTGAACTTAACCGGCGGTATCTCGTACTTGCCTTGATGGCGGGGCACGGCCAGAATGTCATAGACCATTGAGCCTTCCAGGCCATTGGTCGTCAGCTTTGTCTTGTCAATGATTTTGGCATCGTACTTGTCAAAGTCTTTCGGGAAGCTGACCACCGGCTCCTTTATCAGCTTCAAGTTGCCAGTGCCGCTGACAATAACACGCAGGCGGATAGGGTCGTTCTCCTTGACTTCAGTCTTGTCAAGCTGGGCGGAGATGTTGAAGCGCCCCACCCCACCCGAGAAATCGGCCGGCCGCTCAGGCAGAGGGTCTACCTGAATGTCAATGCCGGGAGCCACAATCTGCTTCTTCACCTCCACGTAGCCAGAGCCTCCGTTGAAGAATGCCTCGAAGGGGTCGATATTGCGATTCTGCTGTACAACGATACCGTTGAAGGTGATGCTGGGGATTTGGAGCTGGCCCGTTATCTGCGGGAACATCACATACTGAGACCAGGTAACCGTGCGGTAAGGGCGGCCGTTCAGGGTCTCAATCTTAAAGCTCTTCTGCTGAGGCAGCGGCACTTCCTGGGTGTGGAAACCCTTCAAATCGGGCATCTTACCCTCAAGCTGGGTCAGGTCGACCAGCGTGTAGACCTTGTAGGTCAGAAGGATTGGCTCCTGCTCATGCACCCGCTTCTTGTTGGCACTCACCTTGATGAACAAATCGCTGCCAGAGATTTTGCTGCCAGCCTCGCGCATGGGCTCCTCTCGCTGCTGCCCCTGCGAGCTGCGCCCCTGCTGACTGCGGGCCTGCCCGCTAACGGTGATTTTCAGCTGGTTTGAGGAAATAGTGTTGCCGCCGGCGGTGATAGTGGCGGGCGGAATGGTGAACGTGCCGTTCTGGGTGGCCACCAAGATGTAAGTAAAGGTTATTGAAGATGACTGGCTGGTGTGGCCGTTCACCATCTGGAAACTTGACTGCGTAGAGCGGGTCGGGCCTATCAGCACTTCAAAGGCATCGGGTATCTGCCCGGCATGGAAAGCACTGGCGTTCTGGGTGTTCACCGTGTAAGTCAGCCTGAACTGCTCGCCCACGGCCACCTGGGAAGGCGCACTGCCCGTCAGGGTCTGCGCCACAGAAACAAGGTACATGAAATGAGATGCAAGAAATGCCATCAGCAGTTTCTGTGCCCATAACCTTCTCTCTAAATGTAACTTATTGTTTCTCATTTTTCACTCTTCATCACTTCTTATTCGTCACTGTTCTATTTCTCGGTCTAACAATGGTTACCAGTTTTTCTGGATATTCCGTTTCTGGGGCTGCTTCTGGGCATTCTTCATGCGTTGCTGCGTCTGCTTCTCTTGCTGCATGGCAGCGTTAAGCAGCTGTTCGGCATTCTCCTTGCTCATCTGCGGTTTCTGCTCCTTATTCTTGGAATCGTCTTTCTGGGGCTCTTGCTTCTGCTGGTCTTGATTCTGGTCTTGCTGATTCTGCTTCTGCTGGTCATCCTTGTTCTGCTGCTGATTCTGGTCTTGCTGCTTCTGCTGGCGCTTGCAAAGAGCCAAGTTGTAGCGGGTCTCATCATCATCAGGATTCAAGCGAAGACTCTGCTTGTAGGCTTCAATAGCCTCGCCAAACATCTGGTGCGACTGACATATCACCCCAATATTGTGGTATGACTTCGACTTGCGCAGCGGGCTCTGCTCTTGCTTCGTAGCCTTTTCAAACTGCTCAATGGCGGCAGAGTCCTTCTTCTGCATCATCAAGGCATTGCCCAAATTGTAGGAAGCCTGGGCGTTGCGGCTGTTCTTCTCAAGTGCCTTTCGGTAAGAGACCTCAGCATTGGCAAAGTCGCCAGCCTGAAACTGCTTGTTGCCCTGCCGGATTAGCTGCCGGTCTGTCTGCGCCATGCCCAAGGCCGGCAACAAGGCCAAAAGAAGCACTGTTGTCAGCTTCTTTCTCCGCTGAAAGAGCGATACGTTCTTCAACAGCGGATTCTTGCTCTCCAAAACGCAGATTTCTATCATCAGCAAGAGCAGCGCAATGATGCCAAATGCCTGGAACTGCTCGTCAAAATCACTGTAGATGGTCGTGGCAATCTCTTTCTTGGCCAGTTTAGCCAACTCCTGGTCCAAAAGATGCTGTGCGTTGCTGTTGTTCTCAACATGGATATAGGCACCGCCGCCGGCCTCGGCCACTTGCTTACACATATCCTCGTTCAGTGCAGACATAACCGTCGTTCCCGTGTTGTCAGTCATGTAGTTGCCTGTGCCGGGAATGGGAATGGGTGCGCCACCTTTCGAGCCTACGCCCAACACGTAGACACGCATTCCTTTTTTCTTGGCAGCCTCAGCAGCCTCAACCGCCCCACCCTCGTGGTCTTCACCATCGGTTATAACGATAATAGCCTTGCCAATGCCCTCTTCCTGGGTAAAGCAGTGACTGGCCATGTCGATAGCCTGTGCTATGTCTGTGCCCTGGGTCTGCATCATAGATGGGTCTATGCTTGACAAGAACATCTTCGCCGACACATAGTCGCTCGTAATAGGCAGCTGCACAAAGGCATCGCCGGCAAAGACAATGAGCCCAATCTTGTCATCAGAGAAATGGTCCACCAGGTTTTCAACCATCATCTTTGAACGGTCTAACCTGCTCGGTGTCACGTCTTCTGCCCACATTGAGTTACTGATATCCATAGCAATGATTGTTTCTATGCCTGTCCGCTTCTCGTGGCTAATCTTTGTGCCCATCTGCGGGCGAGCCAGCATCACGATAAGCAAGGCCAGGGCAGCCTGCAACAGCCAAAACTTGACATTCGGCCTGAAGCGAGACACATCAGGCATCAGCGCCTTCACCAAAGGCAGCTCTCCGAATCTGCGCAGGCGCTTACGCCGGCTATGAGACGTGAAAAAGCGTATCAACGCCAAAGCTGGTATCAGCAGCAACAAATAAAGATATATCGGGTCTTCAAATCTAAACATATTACGGTATCCTCCTGAAAATAGTTATACGCAACAGCAACTCAAGCAACAGGGCAATGACAGCAGCCAGAGCAAAGGGCTGATAGACATCGTACTTCTTGCTGTATTGCTTGACATTGAGTTTTGATTTCTCCAATTGGTCGATTTCCTGATAAATATTGTGCAGTTCCTTTGTATTTGTAGCCCGGTAGAAATCGCCATCAGTCGTCTTGGCAATATTGCTCAGCGTCTCGTTGTCAATCTCTACAGGAATGTTCACATACTGAACACCGCCTGCCACCACCATTGGGTAGGGAGCCACCTTGTTAGTACCTACGCCCACGGTGTAGACCCTGATACCCAAGCTCTTGGCTATCTCTGCGGCTGTCATTGGCGAAATGTCACCGCGATTGTTGGAGCCGTCTGTCAGCAAAATCACAACTTTGCTCTTTGCCTTGGAGTCCTTCAGTCGGCCGACAGCATTGGCCAATCCCATGCCTATGGCCGTTCCGTCTTCTATCAGACCACGCTGCGCAATGTCTGTCCGCACATTCTGCAACAAGTTCAGCAGTGAAGAGTGGTCAGTGGTCATGGGGCACTGGGTAAACGATTCGCCGGCAAAAATGGTCAGGCCGATATTGTCATTGGGGCGGCCGGCAATAAACTCCGCAGCCACCTGCTTGGCCGCCTCTATACGGTTAGGCTTCAAGTCTTCTGCCAGCATAGAGGTCGATACATCCATCGCCAACATGATGTCTATGCCCTCTACCGTCTTTTGCTTCCATGAGTTCTGGGTCTGGGGTCTGGCCAGTACGATAACTATCATGACAAATGTCAGCATTCGCAGCAGCATCTGAAGCGGCATCAGCCGTACCTTCCAGCTTTTCGGCGCATAGCGGAACACAAAGGTGTCGCTCATGCGCATTGTTGGCTCGCTCTTCTTCCTATACAGCAGATACCAAATGATGTACGGTATCAGCAGCAATAGCAGAAACAAATATTCTTTGTTGGCAAATTCCATGTTCTTAAATCAATAATTGATAGATTGCATAAACAATATATACCAATATAGCTGCACTCAGCAAAGCAATCAAAGTTATGGTCCACTTCAGGGCTGTTCGCGTCTTCTGTGAACGCACCTCTTCCTGCGACAGCTGCGGCTTGACCGTTTCCTCCACTGGCATGTTCTCCAGCTTTGTCTGGTTAATGAAGTCAATGGCACTGACAAGATTGGCATCATTCTCGTTGATAAGTGTCGAGTATTTGGCAAACTTCACCAGGTCTGCCGTTGCAAAGAGCTGGCGCAGCTCAGACTTCATGGTCTCGGCAGCATTGGCATCGTTAGACAGGGCTGACTCCAGGCGGTCAATGATTTCGCTGCTGGTCATTTCCATGGCATTAAAGCCGTAGCGTTCCTCAATATACCGCCTCAGCGTGTCAGTCAGCTTGGTGTAATATTCCTTTTGATTCTCAGAAGTTACTAACTTCTCTGCCTTGATTGATTCAATCTCCTTCATGGCCTTCTGGTGAGGCAGCAGCTTCTTCACTATGCGAATGGTGGCAATAATAGGCTTATTGTCACGCAGCCGCAAATACAGATAGTAGCCTACCGCCAGCAGCACAAGCATGAGAACACTCAGCCAGAATGCAAGACTCCACTCGCTCCACTGGAAGGGGTTATCCTGTACGCCTTTCGGGCCAAAGAACTGATTGACATGCGCGGTGTCAACCTCAACACCTAACACTTTCAATGCCAGGCTCTTGCTCTCGTAGGGCTTACCATCAATCTTGACAACAAACGGCGGCAAATAGTAAAGCGTGTCATCAAACGAAGTCAGCGTGTAAACCACAGACCGCGCTACAAAGCCATCATCTTTGCCGTGAGTTCCCAATTCGGTGCTGTTGAGTACCTCAACGCCGGGAGTCAGCTGCTGGGTTGGCGTGAAGACAGGGAATTCCACCTTCATGCCTTCTTTCATGGTGGCCGTTACCGTCACATGCACCTGCTGGCCAATAAACATCTCAACCGAGTCTATCTGCGCCTCAACCGTTACTTGCGCAGAAACGTTCAATGCGCATGCTATCAGCCATATAACAGAGAGAAGTCTTTTCTTCATTCCTTCTTATCCACGTTGTTTAAATAATCCAAGCAAAGCCTTGACAAAGTCATCGCTTGTGGCTATGCTTACGTTGTCGACATTGCTCTTAGTAAAAGTGTCTTGCAACTCTTTCTGCCTATTCATCCAGTAGCGGCTATATGCCTGGCGCAAAGAACGCGAACTGGTATCCACATATTGCTCATGGCCAGTCTCGGCATCCACCACCTTCATCAATCCTACATCCGGCAACTCGCGGGCGCGCTGGTCATAGACCTGAATAGCCACTACATCATGCTTGCGGTTGCATATCTGCAAAGATTGCAGGAAGTTATCCCTGACATAGAAATCGCTGAGAATGAACGCTGTGGTGCGCCGCTTCTGCACACTCGACAAGAATTCTATGGCCTGTTTCACGTCAGTGCGCTTTGAGTCTGGCTTGAAGTCAAGCATCTCGCGTATGATATAGAGTATATGCTTGCGCCCCTTCTTGGGTGGAATGTATTTTTCTATCTTGTCTGAAAAGAACACCACGCCAATCTTGTCGTTGTTCTGAATGGCAGAGAAAGCAATGGTAGCCGCAATCTCTGTCACCATATCGCGCTTCATCTGCCGCTGCGTGCCAAAGTCAAGCGAGCCACTGACATCAATCAAAAGCATCACGGTCAGCTCGCGCTCCTCTTCAAAGACTTTCACGTATGGCCGATGGAAGCGGGCGGTCACGTTCCAATCAATATCACGCACATCATCGCCATACTGATATTCACGCACTTCGCTGAAGGCCATACCCCTGCCCTTGAAAGCAGAATGATACTGGCCGGCAAAGACCTGCGAACTCAAGCCCCGTGTCTTGATTTCTATCTTACGTACCTTTTTTAGAATCTCACTTGTTTCCACAATTGCCAATTCTAATTGTCAATTACCAACTATCAACGAATCAGGGTACTTCTACCTTGTTAATAATCTTAGAAACAATCTCCTCACTCGTAATGTTTGAAGCCTCAGCCTCATATGTCAGCCCGATGCGGTGGCGCAGCACATCATGAGCCACGGCGCGCACATCTTCAGGCACTACATAGCCGCGGCGCTTGATGAAGGCGTATGTGCGCGATGCCTTGGCCAGATTGATGCTGGCACGCGGTGAGCCGCCAAACTGAATCATGTCTTTCAGCTCTTTCAGCCCATAGCGGTCAGGATAGCGAGTGGCAAAGACAATATCGGCAATGTATTGCTCAATCTTCTCGTCAATGTAGACTTCGCGTACCACGGAGCGGGCCTTCAGAATCTCAGCACCCGTTGTAACGGGCTTCACTTCCGGCAGCTTTTCCTGAATATTCTCACGCATAATGCGTTTTTCCTCATCGATAGTCGGGTAGCCAATGATGACCTTCAGCATGAAACGGTCCATCTGGGCCTCGGGCAGCGGATAAGTACCCTCTTGCTCAATGGGATTCTGAGTAGCCATTACCAAGAACGGGCTTGGCAGGTCGAAAGTATCGCTGCCGATAGTCACCTGCTTCTCCTGCATGGCTTCCAGCAACGCACTCTGCACCTTGGCCGGGGCGCGGTTGATTTCATCTGCCAACACAAAATTGGCAAACACAGGCCCCTGCTTCACCTGAAAGCGCTCCTCTTTCTGCGAATATATCATTGTACCAGTCACATCAGCCGGCAATAAGTCTGGTGTGAACTGAATGCGGCTGTATTTTGCATCTATCAGCTGCGAAAGTGTCTTGATGGCCAATGTCTTAGCCAAGCCAGGCACACCTTCCAGCAAGATATTGCCATCACTCAACAAGCCAATAAGCAGTGAGTCAACAAGATGCTTCTGCCCTACAATCACGCGATCCATACCAGTTACAAGGTTTGTAACAAACGCGCTCTGCTGTTCAATCCGAATGTTTAGTTCACGGATATCAATTGATTCTGCCATAATTTTTACTTTATTTTTTCTGTTATTCTTCTGTTTTCTTACGTTTCTTCTTCAGCTCTATCTTTGGAATTTTCAGCTCCTTACCTGCCTCTAAGGGCGTGGCGGCCGTGATGCCATTATAGACTTCGATATAGCATTCCATATCGGGGCCTAATGTGCGCTTGGCTATCTTCTTCAAGTCATCACCAGCTCTCACTTTCAGCGTATGGTCTGTTCCGACAATGCGATAGGCACCAGTACGCACACGTGCATCCATCTGCTCGTACTTATCAGCATTTACAGCCTCGTTCACAGCAGGCTTTGCCGGCTCTGCTGGTTTTGCAGATTGCTCAGGCTGCTTTACTGGCTCAGGCTGCTTTGTTTCCTCCGCAATTACGGCGGGTTTTGCCGGTTTCACAGAATCAGCCTGCTCTACAGGCTTTGCTAATTTCTCGGCCGGCGCTGGTCTGACCTCTTTTTTCGGGGAAACTATAAGTGTATCAGCCACTTCTGCTTTCTGACCAACCGTAGCTCGCTGCCCAACAAAATAGCCGGCTGCAAAACCAATGGCACAAGCCATCAACGCCACAACAGCTATCTTCCAGCCATATCTTGGCCGCTCCAGGTCTTCTTCATCTTCCTCTACGTCTTCGGTTTCCTCTTCCGCCTCATCCGTTTCTTCCTGATTCTCACTCTGCGAATCCATCTCATTGGTCTGAGAGTCATAGAACTCAATCAATGGGGCTGTATGCGCACTCTGCTCTTCTTGAATATCTTCTTGAACAGGCACTTCTTCTGTTTCCGCAGCAGATTCCTCTGTTTCTGCGATAGGTTCTTCGTTTTCAACGACAGGCTCTTCAGCTTCAACGACAGGCTCTTCGACTTCAACGACAGGCTCTTCGACTTCAACCACCGGCTCTTCGACTTCATCGGCAGGCTCTTCAGGCATATCTTGCAAAGAAACCTCTTCTTCTGTGTCATTCGGTTGGTCCTTTTCCTCTACCATATCATCAAAGCTGACACCATCATTCAAGACTACCGTTTCAAACTGGGAGAAAGGCTTGTTCACCAGCTCTTTCATGGCAGCATCTGGCACAAAAGAAATCTTTCGGTGGCCATTAATGACAACCCGCTCGCCCGTATTGACATCAACACTGGCTCTCGGCTCAACATCAATCACCTTAAACGTACCCAATCCTTTCACTTTCGCCAACTGGTCTTGCTCAATGCCAGACTTAATGACATCGAACATCTCTATAGCAAACTGCTCTGCTATCTTTTTCTTCAGTCCGCTCTTGTCAGCCAGGATTTGTGCTAATTCTGAAATAGAAATCTTATCCATTATTCTGCACCCTCCGCCTTTAGTTTATACTTCCATGTTGGGCTTATTTTGAATCCAAGCACCAGCTTCGGGGGAATCAGCATACGCTTGCCCGTGCTGGGATTGACTATGATACGCTCTTGCTTCTTCTTCACTTCAAAAGTGCCAAAGTTCTGTATAGACACGGAATTTCCTTCTTGGTAGCATTCTACCATTGCATCAATCAACTGAAACACCGTATTCTGTGTATCAGTGGCATTCAATCCTGTCCGTTGGGATAGCTCTGCTATGAAATCTTTGTTCTTCATAAGTTCTCAATTATTGTTGTGCCATACAATTCAAACTCCTCTGCACCAGTAACTTTTACATCATAGAACTGCCCTGCCAAAAGTTCGCGCTCATCAGCTGCTATCAGCACCTCTGGGTCGACCTCTGGCGAACAGAACTCAGTCCGGCCAACATAATAGTTGCCTTCCTTGCGGTCTATTATGACTTTCAGCACCTGGCCAATCTTGGCAGCCTCAATCTCTGCACTAATCTGCTGCTGAATGCGCATCAGTTTGTCGAGACGCGCCTGCTTAATCTCTTCGGGAACATCATCTTCATAATTGTCGCCCGAGAAAGTACCATCTTCAGCCGAATAGGCAAAGGCTCCCATGCGCTCGAAACGAGCCCACTTCGTGAATTCTATCAGTTCGTTGAAGTCAGCTTCAGTCTCTCCGGGAAAACCTACCATCAGTGTAGTGCGCAGGTGAATGCCAGGCACTTCTCTGCGTATGCGCTCAATGAAATCGTAGGTCTCGGCCCTGGTAACATTGCGCTTCATTCGTGCCAGTATCGGGTCAGAGATATGCTGTAACGCTATGTCAAGATAGTTGCAGACATTTCTCCGCTCACGAATCACATCAAGCAGTTCCCAGGGGAAATGTGTGGGATAGGCATAGTGCAGGCGTATCCACTCTACCCCCTCGATGTCTGCCATCTTCGATATCAGCTCGGCAATATGCTGCCTGCCATCAATGTCAACGCCATAATAGGTCAGTTCCTGGGCTATCACCTGAAACTCCTTCACGCCCTGCCCAACCAGCCACCGCACCTCATCAAGAATCTCTGCCATTGGCCGGCTCTGATGGTGGCCTGTTATCAGCGGGATGGCACAATAGGCACAGTGGCGGTCACACCCCTCGCTGATTTTCAGATAGGCATAGTGGCTGGGAGTGGTCAGCTTTCTGGAAAATGGCTTTTCAGCATTCTGCCTTGCTTCTTTGTTCAAATCGGCAAGCAGCTTCTGATAGTTGAATTTGCCATACCACCCATCTACCTCAGGTATTTCTTGCTCCAAGTCGGCCAGATAGCGCTCAGAAAGGCAACCCATGACATAGAGCTTCTTTATGCGCCCTTCGGTCTTAGCCTGCGCAAATTCCAAAATGGTGTTGATGCTCTCTTCCTTGGCATCATTGATGAAGCCACAAGTGTTGACAACCACAACCTCGCCTTGCGGATTGTCGCTGTCATGGGTGCAACGGAAACCATTAGCCTCCATCAGCCCCATCAGTTTCTCGCTGTCAACAAGATTCTTCGAGCAACCAAGCGATATGAAATCTACCGTTTTCACCAACACCTTCAACGCCTAAGACTCAAACAGTGAGTCAACAAACTGTTGTTTATTAAATAATTGCAAGTCTTCCATGCCCTCACCCAAGCCAATATACTTCACGGGCACTTTCAGCTGGTCGCTAATGCCTATGACGACACCGCCCTTGGCCGTGCCATCGAGCTTGGTGATGGCTAACGAGGTTATCTGTGTCACGGCCGAGAACTGCTTGGCCTGTTCGAAGGCATTCTGGCCTGTCGAGCCATCCAAGACAAGCATCACTTCGTCAGGAGCCTCGGGCAGCACCTTCTTCATAACCTCCTTTATCTTCTTCAGCTCGTTCATCAGCCCGACCTTGTTGTGCAGTCGGCCGGCCGTGTCTATCAGCACCACATCTGCACCGTTGGCCTTGGCCGATGAGAGCGTGTCGAAAGCCACAGAGGCGGGGTCACTGCCCATCTGCTGCTTTATGACAGGCACACCGACACGCTCGCCCCAGATGCAAAGCTGCTCAACGGCAGCAGCACGGAATGTGTCAGCAGCCCCAAGATACACCTTCTTGCCGGCCTGCTTAAACTGCCACGCCAGCTTGCCAATGGTTGTGGTCTTTCCTACGCCGTTAACGCCAACCACCAGGATGACGTATGGCTTATGGTCACTGGGCAAATCCCAGTTTTCGTTATCTTCTGAATGATTCTCCGCCAACAAGGCAGCAATCTCATCACGCAAAATGCCGTTCAGCTCGCTCGTGTTCACATATTTGTCACGGGCTACTCGTTCCTCTATGCGATTGATGATTTTCAATGTAGTGTCAACGCCTACATCACTGGTTATCAGTACTTCCTCTAAGTTGTCAAGCACATCATCATCGACTTTCGACTTACCTGCCACAGCACGCGCCAGTTTGTCGAAAACCGATGTCTTTGTTTTCTCAAGTCCTTTGTCTAATGTCTCTTTCTTCTTCTTTCCAAATAGTCCAAAAATTCCCATGTAGCTATATTTTACGATGCAAAGATAATATTTTTATTTCATATTGCCACACTTTATACCATTTTACATACTTTTTTAAACTTCCTTAATACAGAAAGCTCACTATACAACTTTTTACACGCAGGCTTTGCTCTACCATCACGCGCGTATATATAGTACCGATACAAACTGGATGCCCCACACCCTCAACACCCCCGACACCCTGCTTGGGTGTCGGG
>JAFLSH010000290.1 GCA_022511055.1 Prevotella sp.
ATTGCGGAAATAGCTCAGTTGGTAGAGCACAACCTTGCCAAGGTTGGGGTCGCGGGTCCGAGTCCCGTTTTCCGCTCTTTTTATATTAAGAAAAAACTATCCAAATTTTCATGAACTTATATTTAAGGTATTTCGATAGAGAAACACTTGTAACAACTGTAGACGAAGCTATTGAATTTCTGGCAAACATAGAAGAAGTTGGCATGAATCCAGACTTGGAAGCCGATATCCGCGACTACGCTGCCAACGATGTGTTTTATCCCAAACGTTATAAAATCCGCCCGCGTGTCTATTTCATTGTCATTAAGACAGAGGCAGCCACCATGCAGGACTTTAAGGCCAAGAAGGCCGTACACCCCATTGCCCCTGAGGGCCATGAGCGCAGTGCTGCCACTTCGGCCATAGTCAGGCTGAACGAGGAGCATCCCGGGTGGTATGAGGGCGAGATGGACTTCAAGCGTGTGCTTCAAGTTCCCGGCACCGGCAAGTTCCAGTATCGTGACACCAGTTTCGTGGCCCGTGTCAAGGCGCTGTCGGGCATGGACTGCTATAATCGGATAGTCGAACACCTGCGTGAGCGTGTGGACAGCCGCAGCCAGTTCCCCTCAGCAAAGGGCAAGAACTTCAGATTCGTATATCTGGGCCGGGCCAAGTAAACCAAAAGTCTTCATTTCTCGGCAAGTCTCCTATGAATAAAGTGATGCTTATCGGCCATGTCGGCACAGACCCTGAGGTGCGCTATGTAGACCAGGGAGTAGCCGTTGCGCGTCTTCGCCTTGCCACGACGGAGCGGGGCTACACGCTGCAAAACGGCACGCAGGTGCCCGACCGCACCGACTGGCACAATGTGCTGCTGTGGCGCAAGTTGGCCGAGATTGTTGAGAAATACGTACATAAGGGCGACAAAATCTATGTCGAGGGGCGCATTCGCTATACTTCATACGACGACAAGAAGGGGCAGCGGCGCTACCAGACAGAGATTTGGGCTGAGAACATGGAGCTGCTTTCGCCCAAGCCCCAACAGGAGCAGGACTAATCATTTTTTCTTCTGAACGGTGGAATACTTTCAAGAATTGTTCAGCGAGGTCAGTTGGTTGACACCAGATTTTGGCACACTCTTGGCCGGCATATTGGCCTGTGTCTTGCTGGTCTTTTCCGGCTTCGCCTCCGGGTCGGAGATTGCGTTCTTCTCCCTATCCCCCAACGACCTGAACGAGCTTGAGGAAAACGACGACCCGCGCGACCGCAAAATCCTGACCCTGCGCGGAGACTCCGAGCGCACGTTGGCAACCATACTGATTACCAACAACCTGGTCAACGTGACCATTATCATGCTCTGCACCTATTTCTTCGACCATGTCATTCATTTCGGCAACGCAGTCTGGCTGGAGTTCCTGGCCATCACCGTCTTGCTGACCTTTCTGCTGCTGCTGTTCGGCGAAATCATGCCGAAGGTCTATTGCAGCGCCCACGCGCTGGCAGTGTGCCGTACCTTTGCCGGGCCAATCATGTCGTTGCGCCGCTTGTTCTGGCCTTTGGCCAGTGTCTTGCTGCGCTCAAGCGTACTGGCAGAGAAGGTTGTGCGGAAAGAGAGCCATGTCTTGAGCGTAGACGACTTGGAACAGGCGCTGGAGCTGACCGACAAGGCCGACCTGAAGGAAGAGCAGGACATGCTTGAGGGTATAGTCCGCTTTGGCGACGAGACGGCCAAGGAGGTCATGACCAGTCGGCAGGACGTAGTTGCCCTTGAGTTCCGCTCAACGTTTCAGGAGGTCTTGCAGTGCATAGTCGAGAACAACTATTCGCGCATTCCTGTCTATCAGAACTCGATAGACCACATTCGTGGCATTCTTTACATCAAGGACTTGCTGCCCCATCTGGGCAAACCCGCCACTTTCCGTTGGCAGTCGCTCATCCGCCCGCCCTATTTTGTGCCGGAAACCAAGAAGATTGACGACTTGCTGCGCGATTTCCAGACAAACAAAGTCCACATAGCCATAGTCGTAGACGAGTTTGGCGGTACCAGCGGTATCATCTGCCTGGAAGACGTTCTGGAAGAGATTGTCGGCGAGATTAACGACGAGTACGATGAAGAGGACAAGAGCTACGTGCGTGTCAATGCCAATACCTACATCTTCGAAGGCAAGACGTTGCTCAGCGACTTCTACAAGATTCTCGATATCGACGATGACGTGTTCGAAGAGGTCGAGGGCGATGCCGATTCGCTGGCCGGGCTGCTCCTGGAGCTGAAGGGCGACTTCCCCAAACGTGGCGAGCGCATCGACTATGCGCACTTTACGTTTGAAGTGCTGGAGGTCGATGGCCATCGCATTGCGAAAGTGAAGGTAATCGTTCACGATGCTGACACTTCCCCGGCTACCGTCTCTTGAATGCAGAACTCGCTTCGCGCGCGTGTATATACGCGCGCGTATTATAGTAGCTAATCAAACTGAACACCCTACACCCTCAACACCCCCGACACCCGCTGGCGAGGCGGAAGTGTTG
>JAFLSH010000291.1 GCA_022511055.1 Prevotella sp.
GTGAAGGTCGGCGAATGGGTGCTGGCCGTGGGCAACCCATTCGGACTGAACAACACCGTCACCGCAGGCATCGTGTCGGCAAAGGCGCGCCAGATGGGGCAAGGGGTCAGCTCGATGATTCAGACTGATGCCGCCATCAACCAGGGCAACTCCGGCGGTGCGCTGGTGAACACCCGCGGCGAGCTGATTGGCATTAACGCCATGATATATTCGCAGACAGGCACCAACATCGGCTATGGCTTTGCCATCCCCACCACCATCATAAACAAAGTGGTGGAAGACATCAAGAAGTACGGCAATGTGCAGCGCGCCATCATCGGCATCCGCGGCAGTGATGTCAACACCTATGTCGACAGCGAGAAAGACAAGGGCAACGATATCGACCTCGGAACCATGGAAGGCATCTACATTGCGGAAATCGTTGACGAAGGGGCCGCCGCCGATGCCGGACTGCAGAAAGGCGATGTGATAACCCACATTGACGGCAAGAAAGTGTCGAAGTTCGGCGAGCTGCAAGGCATCATCGCACAGAAGCGCCCGGGCGACAAGATTACCATCAACTACCTGCGCGACAAGAAGCAAAAGGAGGTCACGCTGACCCTGAAGAACGAGCAGGGCAACACCAAGGTGATGAAGAATGCCGACCTCGATGTGCTGGGCGGACAGTTCAGGGCCATCAGCGACAAGCAGAAGGAGCAGCTGAACATCGGCTACGGCCTGGAAGTGCTGAAGGTCAACGGCGGCCGGCTGAAGGATGCACACGTGCCGCAGGGATTCATCATCCAGCGCGTAAACGACCAGCCCGTCAAGAGCATTGATGACTTGCAAAGCATCGTCAAGGATGCCTCAACGTCGAAAGAGCCCGTACTCTACATCCAGGGCATCTTCTCTACAGGCAAGAAAGGCTACTTCGCCGTCGACTTGCAAGACTAATCAAGGCTAATATACACCCCTGTGCGGGATAATATATAGGCTATTTCCAAAAAGGTACGCGAAAAATTTGGCTAAACCATTTTTTTCGCGTATCTTTGCCCTCAATAAGAATCAAACAAGCCATGAGACAACTGAAAATAACCAGATCCATAACAAACCGGGAGAGCGAATCTCTCGAGAAATACCTACAGGAAATCGGCCATGAAGAGCTGGTCTCCGTAGAAGAGGAAGTCGAGCTGGCACAGCGCATCCGAAAAGGCGACCTAAAGGCACTGGAGCGGCTGACAAAAGCCAACCTCAGGTTTGTAGTCTCAGTGGCAAAGCAATATCAGCATCAGGGGCTGTCGCTGGCCGACCTTATCAACGAAGGCAACGTGGGGCTCATCAGGGCCGCCAAGATGTTTGACGAGACACGGGGCTTCAAGTTCATCAGCTACGCCGTCTGGTGGATTAGGCAGAGCATACTTCAGGCCATTGCCGAACAAAGCCGGCTGGTGAGGCTCCCGCTCAACCAGGTGGGGGCAGTCAACAAGATAAACCGCATGCTCAGCAAGTTTGAACAGGAAAACGAGCGCCGGCCAAGCATCGAGGAAATCAGCGAGCAGACCGACCTGCCCGAAGAGAAAATCTCTGAAACGCTCAATGCCAACACCCGCCACATCTCAATGGATGCCCCCCTGGCCAATGGCGATGGCGATGAAGGGTCGCTGATGGATTTGCTGGTCAATGACAACTCGCCCATGGCCGACCGCCAGCTGGTGGCCGAGTCGCTGAAAACGGAAATCAACACAGCGCTGAACGTGCTTAACGACCGCGAGCGCAAAATCGTTGAGGCGTTCTTCGGCATCAACCAGCCGGAAATGACACTGGAAGAAATCGGCATCAAATATGGCCTCACCCGCGAAAGGGTCAGGCAAATCAAGGAAAAGGCCATCCGCAGACTGCGCGAAAGTACGAACAACAAATTATTGAAAACATATTTAGGACAATGAAAAACAAGAGACATATCCTCATCATGGCGCTGGCAGCTGTTCTGTCTGCCACCGCCCTCAGCATCTCGGCCCGCAACACCGTAGTACCCAAAATGTACATGTTCGGTTTTGCGGCCTCATTCAATGACTCCATCGTCTATCTCACAGAAATCCAGGCTGTTGACAGTGTATGGATAGACACAAAGAATTCGTTTCTGCAAGGGCGTGAGAACTACTCCTACCAGCTGCGCAACTATCTGGCCAACAAGCTCAATCTGCCCCACCGCACCTGCGTGGTCTTCTACAACCAAGACCGCCAGAAACTGGAAAAGAAATACCTGAAGTTCAAGGCACTCTACACCACCAAGGCAAAGCAGAACTACGAAATCAGGCACATCAACGAAAGCGACTTCCATTTCCGGGCCGTCAACTTAGGCTATGAAGAAATCACAGATGCTCAGGCCAAAGCGGAGAAGAAAGCCGCCAAAGAAGCAGCGAAAGCCAAGAAAAAGGCTGAGAAGGCTAAGAAAAAAGCAGCGAAAGCCGCCAAGAAAGCCAGGAAAAAGAAATCTTGATAAGCC
>JAFLSH010000292.1 GCA_022511055.1 Prevotella sp.
GCAGCCGGCAACATGATGCTTGTTGTCATGTTCTCCTCGGTGGGAGAGTTGGGGTCCCGGTTGATGTCCAGATAGCTGTCGCAGGAAGTCACTGCGCCCAGACCCAAGACCATTGCTGATATGATTGCTATTTTTTTCATGTCTTTTATACCTCCTTTAGTTTAGAATTTGATACCGACGTTGAAACCGAAGGTGCGGCAGGCCGGATTGCTGTAGGTCTCACCGAACATACCATACAGGTCGTTACCGTCAGAGCTGGTCTCCGGGTCAATGTAGCGGTTACCCTTGGCTGTCCATGTGAATACGTTGTTGCAGAACAGTGACAGCGTGATGTCGCTCAGATAGAGTTTGCGTACCACCGCCTTCGGCAGCTGGTAGGCCAACGTGATGTTGCGCAGCTTCACGAAAGAGCGGTCAAGCAGGTAGAACTCGCCACCCTGGCTGGCGCCATAGCCGTCAAACCACTCCTGATAGCTGCCGTCACCCAGCCAGATGGGCGTTGTGTTCTCCGTGCCGTCTTCGTAGACAGAGTTGGGGATGACAAACGGGTTACGGCTGTTGTAGGTCGTCACTGCACCATTACCCGTGAACTGCATCAAGTTCTTGGTGCGCGAGAACATGTAGCCACCCTTGCGCACGTCGAGCGTAGCACCGAGCGACAGACCCTTGTACCAGAAGCTGGTGGTCACACCGCCAGTCCAGTCGGCGTTCACGTTCTTGCCCGTGTCTTCCACATCTGTGCCCAAGATAGGCATACCATTGGCATCGACAATGAGCTTGCCGTCTTCGGTGTACTGTGGCAGATAGGTGAAGAACTCACCGATGGGCAGACCTTCGACTGCATACATGTACACGGCATCGCTTCCGGCAGAGAAGCTGTTAATTGGTGCCTTGCCGCCCTCGAGGCTCTCAGGCACTGACAGCACCTTGTTGTTGTTCTTTGCGAAGTTGAAGCCTAACTCCCAGCGGAAGTCCTTCAGCTGCACAGGTACGGTGTTGACCAGCAGCTCAATACCCCTGTTGCGCACCTTACCAAAGTTGGTTACCATGGTCGTGTAACCCGTTGCGGGGTCGACTGGCAGACTGAAAATCTGGTCATTGGTCGTACGGTTGTAGTAGCCGAAGTCGATGTTGATGCGATTCTTGAACAATGCCACGTTCAGACCTGCCTCATACTCAGTGGTCATTTCAGGTCTCAGCGAAGCGCTACCGATAGAAGCCGTTGCCTGGAAGGCGTTCACACCGTGGAAGGGGAACTGTGTCAGGTAGCTGCCATAGTAGCCATTAGAGTAGCCCTGCGTGAATCTTGGGTAGACCTGATAGGAACTGGCATCGTTACCCGTCTTACCGTAGGCCAGGCGCACCTTACCGAAGGTCAGAACATCGTTCTTGGGGATGAGGCGCGAGAAAATCCAGCTCAGCGTTGCACCGGGATAGAAGAAGCTGTTAGCATCTATCGGCAGGGTTGACGACCAGTCGTTACGGGCGGTCAGACCCAGATAGAGCATTTCGTCCCAGCCGATGGTCACGTCGCCGAAGAGACCCACCTGACGGCGCTTGTCCTGACCCTCAGAGAGAGTGGTCTTCGTGGCACCGTTGCTCAAATCCCAGAAGCCTGTAAGTATAGTCAAATCGTCAGTCTCACCCTGCATATAGGTTTGGTAACGCTCATTGATGTTCACGCCTACGTTGATGTTCAAGTCCAGCTTATTGTTCAGGAACTTGTCAGTGAAGTTGGCGAGGAAATCGTGATTCTGCTCATACTTGCGCAGATATTGTGCATAGACATAACCGCTCTGATTCATTTCCGAGGGAGCAAAGCCGTAGTCCTCATTAATCAGGGCATCGTCGAGGTCAATCTGCGGATAACCTGCCTTGTAGTCAAAGTCGGTATAGTCAAAACCATAGCGGTAGCTCAGGGTTACCTGCTTGATGGGGTTGATGTCAGCCTGAATCTTACCGAACACCTGCTTACCATCGTTGTGCATATAGTTGCTCTCAATAGCCCAGTAGGGGTTGGTGATGCCGTAGGGCGTGTACCAAGCCTCGGGGGTGTCGAATGCTGAGTTCAGGTGGCGGCGGTCGACAAGGCTGATGTCGCGCGGGAACTCATAGAGGCCGTCAATCACAGAAGTACCCTGATAGACACCCACCGTGTTGGTAGCCGAGCGCGAGAAGTTCACGTTACTTGAAATCTTAATCCAGTCGGTAGCCTGATAGCTGCCGCGATAGGCGATGGTGTTACGCTTGTAGGTGTCCTGGTCGCCGGGCATGATACCATTGTCTGAGGTGTAGGAGTAGCTCAGGTAGTAGGTCATCTTGTCGTCGTTGCTCACGCCGCTCAGCGACACATTGTGGCCAGTACTCACGCCTGTGTCGAAGAAGTCGCGGATGTTGTTCTCCACGGCCTCATACTTGTGGATGAGCT
>JAFLSH010000293.1 GCA_022511055.1 Prevotella sp.
CGGGCGAAGGCGAAAAGCTCTAACGGCAGATGGCAGTAGCCATCGGGATTCTTGTCGAGATAGTCCTGGTGGTAGTCCTCGGCGGCATACCAGCAGCGGAGCGGCTCCACCTCAACGGCGATGGGCGCAGACAGCTGTGCCTGCTGCTCGGCAAACACCTTGCGGATGACCGGCAGCTGCGACTCGTCAGTGTAGTAGACACCCGTGCGGTAGCGCGTACCCTCGTCATGCCCCTGCTTGTTCAGGCTCACAGGGTCAATGGCCTTGAAAAACATGCCAAGCAGAAACTCCAGGTCGGCCTCTGCCTCGTCATACTCTATGCGCACCGTCTCGGCATGGCCGGTCTGGTCGGTGTACACCTCCTTATACGTCGGGTTGGCGGTGTGGCCGTTGGCAAAGCCCACCTCGGTGGCCACCACGCCGTGAATCTGCTTGAAGAAATGTTCCGTTCCCCAGAAGCAACCTCCAGCCAGGTAAATCTCTTTTGTCATCTGCGTGTGTTTTTTAGCGTTAACGAGTGCAAATGTACAACTTTTATCCAAGACCGGCAAGGAATTTCGGAAAAAATTAGTATCTTTGTACCCTGCATCCGAGAAAGCCCGCACAGGGAACGGCCTGCCCGCCAGGCAGACCCGCGGGCATGGCAGCAAGAATCATACTAACCCAAGATAAGACTATGAACACTAAAATTCTGAACACTGCACTGGCCGCCGCCTGCGGCCTGCTGCTGACCACGGCCTGCACCCGGCAGGCAGAAACCGCCGAAAACGGGCCGGCTACCGTCGGCAACCCCTTCCTGCCCATGTGGGAACACATTCCCGATGGCGAGCCCTACGTGTTTGAAGACCCTGACCAGCCGGGCCGCCAGCGCGTCTACATCTACGGCTCGCATGACAGCCGCCTCACCGACTACTGCGGCCGGGAACTCGTGCTTTGGTCGGCGCCGGTCGAGGATTTGAGCCACTGGCGCTACGATGGCGAAATCATTGTCGTGAACAAGAATGCCGATGGCAACCACCTGCACCCCAACGAAGAGGGCGATGTGCTGTTTGCGCCTGACATAACCGTGGTAACGGCCGCCGATGGGCAGAAGACCTACTACCTGTACCCCAACGACCAAGACGGGGGGCGCCAGAGCCTGATAGCCAAGAGCAGCCGGCCAGACGGGCTGTTCGAGGTGTGCAACTGGAGCAGCGAGAATCCCAACTACACAGACGGTGTGCTGCGCTTCGACCCCGCCGTGTTCGTCGATGATGATGGGCGGGTGTACGGCTACTGGGGCTTCGAGCGGTCGTATGCCGCAGAGCTTGACCCGGCCACCATGGCCACGGTCATGCCCGGCACGGCAGTGGTCGAGGATATGGTGCCGGGCTACAAGCAGCCCGGCCAGTTCCGCTTCTTCGAGGCATCGTCTATCAGGAAAATCAAGGATAAGTACGTCTTCATCTATAGCCGCTGGACTGCCGATGGCGAGTTCGGCCTGCCCGAGACCAACTACACGCTGGCCTACGCCTACGGCGACAAGCCGCTGGGGCCGTGGACCTACGGCGGCACTATCATCGATGGGCGCGGCCGAGAGGTCAACGAGCAGGGCGACACCATCGCCTCGGCCACCGTCTCGGGCAACACCCACGGCAGCATCTGCGAAATCAACGGCCAGTGGTATGTGTTCTACCACCGCCAGACCGGCCTTTCTGAGTTTGCCCGCCAGGCCATGGTCGCCCCCATCGAGGTCAGGGTAGAAGAAGGCCCCGGCGGCAAGGTGGAAATCACTGAGGGCGAGTACAACTCCGAGGGTTTCGCCCTGAACGGCCTCGACCCGCTGGAGCGCCACTCGGCGGGCATCGCCTGCTGGTACACCGGGCCGAAGGTGGCCGAACACGAGTGGCCACAGAATAAATTCTACGGCTCATACGTGGCAGAGGGGCACGGCACAGAAGACAAGTTCGAAGCACCATACGCCCTGCGCAACAACACCAACCTGGTGGTGAACAACACAGATGGCTCTATCGTGGGCTACAAATACTTCAACTTCACCGCCACGCAGGGCCGCGAAGACGTGCAGCTGCGGTTGCAGCTGACACCAGAGGGCCTCAACGGCACCATTCAGGTGCTGGCCGACCGCCCGTGGCCCTCGCAGGGCGGAAAGCTGCTCGGCACTATCGAGCTGAAGGCCGACATGCCCCAGGAGCCCACAGAGCTGACCGTCACGCTGCCCGCCCTCGCCGGGCTGACAGGCAAGCACGCCCTCTACTTCGTCTTCTCGTCAGAGACCAAGGAGCAGTCGCTCTGCACCCTCTCAGATTTCGTGTTTGAGTGAGGC
>JAFLSH010000294.1 GCA_022511055.1 Prevotella sp.
AGAAATTTTCCTAAAGTGCCGCTTTTTTTACCAAAACTCATAGAGTTTTTGGTTTCTTCAACACTTATCACCCCCTACGCCTAACACCGGGGGTGGTAAATCTTGCTCCGTAACTGGAATCCTAAAGTGTAGAAAATAACATGAATTCTGTTAAAATCGTGTATAGTTGAGGGTGTCAGACATTCCACTATACATTCTGCAACTTTTTGTGTTTCAGCTGGTTATGTCTGTTTATGTATAGTTGGGCATTTTTTTCAAAAAATACGGCAAAGAAGAGCAAGGGCAAAAATATACGAGATGACACATCTGCGGGAAAAATTCGGCGTTTTTTGTGCAGAAAAGTGCCTGCGGGCAATCCTACTTCTCATGTTTGTCTATTTTTTAGCTGTTTTCAGGTACTTCGGCGTTGCCTTTAAGGCTGAGGTGTTTTTATGGTTTTTGTCCAAATCCATACTTTTTTGCCAACATTTGGGCGAAAATTGAACGAATTTTGCCCAAATCTATGCTTTTGTACCCACATTTGGGCGGAATTATTTCTCTATTCCAGAATTTTACGCTATCTTTGCACCTGAAATTCAGGCAGAATATGGAAAAAGAGAAACTTATTGGGCGCACGAAAGAATGCGAGGAACTGGAGTGGGCCATGAACTCCAGCAAGTCAGAGCTGATTGTCTTGTATGGTAGGCGACGGGTCGGCAAGACATTTCTTGTGCGCAGATTTTTCAAGGACAGCTACTGTTTCCATTACGTGGGCGCCCATCGGCAGAAGCGGAACGTGCAGCTACTGAATTTCAGGGAAGCCTTGCTGCGATACTCTGCCGACAAGCACATCCCGCAGCTGAACAACTGGCACGATGCGTTTTTGCAATTGGAGAAATATCTGGAGGCATGCGAGGAATCGCGCAAAGTACTGTTTTTTGACGAAATGCCGTGGATGGACACAAAAGGGAGCGATTTTGTGGCTGAACTGGAATATTTTTGGGCCAACTGGGTGCAGAACAGGGACGACATTGTCTTTATTGCCTGCGGTAGCGCGACCAGCTGGATGAAGGAAAAACTGGAAGACAACCAGGGCGGACTTCACAACAGGATAACCCATCGGATATATCTGCGGCCATTCTATCTGAACGAATGCAAGGACTACCTTGAGGCCCATGGGTTTGAATGGGATGATTATCAAATACTGCAAAGCTACATGCTCTTCGGCGGAGTGCCGTATTACCTTAGCCTCCTACGCCCATCCCTGAGCCTGCCGGAAAACGTGGACTCGCTGGTGTTCCGGCGTGGTGGTGACTTGGCTGACGAGTTTAACGAACTCTACAATGCCTTGTTCAGCAAGGCTGACCGCTACATCAATATTGTTCGGCTGTTGGCCACAAAGCGGCAGGGATTTCTGAGGGGCGAAATCGAGGCGGCAACCGGCTATAGCGGCGGCGGACTGACAAAGCTGCTCGGCAACTTAGAGCGGTGCGACTTCATCGTGTCCTACTATCAATATGGCAATAAGAGCAAGCAGACATTGTACCGTCTTTCCGATTTCTACACGCTCTTCTATTTTCGGTATGTTGAGAACAACCGCTCACGCGATGAACAATACTGGCAGCACCACTTCACAGACCGTAGCGTTGAGGCATGGGAGGGCTTTACCTTTGAGGAGATTTGCCTGCGCCATCTGCCGCAGATAAAGCATGGGCTGGGTATATCGGGCATGGCAACAGAAGCATCCGCCTGGCGTTTTGTGCCACAGAAGGGCGACGACAGGAAAGGCGCGCAAATCGACTTGGTCATCCAGCGGGCAGACAAAATAACCCATTTGGTTGAGATGAAGTTTTCTGAACGCCCCTTTACCATTACCAAAGACTATGAACAGCGGCTACAAGAACGGAAACATCTATTTATGGACATGACAGGCATATCAAGAGGAGTTGTGCATACGTTCATCACGCCTGTAGGGCTGGCAAAGGGCATGCACTCTGCATTTGTCCACAGTCAGCTGACTGCAAAGGATTTGTTTGTAGCAATATAGCAAAGCGCTCTCCAGAAGCCTTAGGCGGGGCGTGGACTTTCGTTATTTAGAGTTACAACCAATTGTAGGAAAACTCCGCGAGCTTCGGGAAAAAGCGCCGTTTTTTCCCGACGTAAATACTGCCGATGGCGGCTTTCGCAAATGTAACGGATTTATTTGCAAATCGCGCAAAACAGACCTAAAACGCTGATAGTTGGCAGCCGTGTTACAAACGGCAAACTATATGTTACAATCCAGAAAGGCGCAACGTAAA
>JAFLSH010000295.1 GCA_022511055.1 Prevotella sp.
AGTCGGGCGTGCGCCTGCGCTACTGGTACACCGACCCCGACACGGGCGAGGAAGAGGAGATACTCATCGAGAACACCGAGACCCGTGACCAGCCCAAGAACAAGGAACGCGCCATGACCCTCTTGCGCTCGCAGCTCTATGACCGCGCCATGAAGAAGCGCATGGAGGCGCAGGCCAAGATTGAGGCAGGCAAGAAGAAGATAGAGTGGGGCTCGCAGATTCGCTCCTACGTGTTTGATGACCGCCGGGTGAAAGACCACCGCACCAACTACCAGACCAGTGATGTCGATGGCGTGATGGATGGCAAGCTCGATGGGTTTATCAAGGCTTATCTCATGGAGTTCCCGACAGCAGACGAAGATTAATGGACATTACAATAACAAAAAACATCTAAATCATTAAGAACTATGGCAAAGAAAGCAAAACAAACAAGCGCCAAGCGCGTCGCCTACGAGAAGAAGGAGCAGGCGCAGGGCGAGAAAGTCGTGAAGTGGATTATCGGCGTACTCATTGTGCTGGCCGTCATCTACGCAGGCTGGTCTATCTACATGGTAGCCTGATTCCCGGCACGGCACACTCCCAGCCACCCCCATGAGCGGTTTGGAAATCGAGCGGAAGTTCCTGGTCTGCGGCGACAGCTATCGCCGGCAGGCATACGCTTCCAAGCACATAAAGCAAGGCTACATTTGCAGCGCCCGCGGGCGGACTGTCAGAGTCCGCACGTGCGGCGACTGTGCCTATCTGACCATCAAGGGCCCCTCGACTGATGATGGGCTGAGCCGCTATGAGTTCGAGAAAGAGATAACGCCCGAAGAGGCCGACCACCTGTTCCAGCTCTGCGAGCCGGGTGTCATCGACAAGACCCGCTATCTGGTGCGGAGCGGTGAACACACCATCGAGGTCGATGAGTTCCACGGCGACAACGAAGGGCTGGTCGTGGCAGAGGTCGAGCTTCGCTCGCCTGATGAACTGTTTACGCCCCCCGCCTTCCTGGCCGGCGAGGTGACAGGCGACCGCCGCTACTACAACAGCCAGCTCAGCCGCCACCCTTTCAGGCAGTGGGAACGGTGAGGGCGCGCAGGGCTGCGGCGGCGTAAAGGTTTGCGCTTAATTTTCTGAAAAATAGTCCGAATAGTGCGCCTGTTCAGATAATTTTTCGTAATTTTGCAGTCAACAAACAAACGGAATTCTCATAAAAAATAAAAGCAAACTATGGATTTATTAAATCAAATTGTTGCGCGGGCTAAGTCAAACAAGCAGCGCATTGTGCTTCCCGAGGCAGAAGAGGAGCGCACACTCTGTGCAGCCGACCGTGCGTTGGCTGACGATATTGCCGACATCATTCTCATAGGCAACCCAGACAAGGTGCATGCCTTGGCGAAGGAAAAGGGGCTGACCCACATTGACAAGGCCACCCTGATTGACCCCGAGAACTACGAAAAGAGCGAGGAGCTGGCAGAGAAGCTGGCCGAGATTCGCAAGTCGAAGGGCATGACCATCGAGCAGGCCCGCGAGCTGGTAAGGAATCCGCTCTACTTGGGCTGCATGATTATCAAGACCGAAGGCGCAGATGGCCAGATAAGCGGTGCGCTCTCCACCACAGGCGACACGCTCCGCCCCGCACTCCAGATTATCAAGTGCCTGCCCGGCATTACCTGTGTCAGCGGTGGTCTGCTGCTCATCTCCAAGCAGAAGCAGTACGGCGAAGACGGTGTCCTCGTTGTCGGTGATGTGGCTGTCACCCCGATGCCTGATGCCGCCCAGCTCTCGCAGATTGCCGTCTGCACGGCCCAGACTGCCAAGTCTGTCGCAGGCTTTGCCGAGCCGCGCGTGGCCATGCTGAGTTTCTCGACGAAGGGCTCTGCCAAGCACGAAGTGGTCGACAAGGTGATTGAGGCCACCCGTCTGGCCAAGGAGCTTGCCCCTGACCTGAAGATTGACGGTGAGTTGCAGGCAGATGCCGCTCTGGTGCCCTCGGTCGGCACGAAGAAGGCTCCCGGCTCTGATATTGCCGGCAAGGCCAACGTGTTGGTGTTCCCGAATCTCGAAGTGGGCAACATTGGCTACAAGATGGTGCAGCGCCTGGGCGATGCCATTGCCATCGGCCCCATCCTGCAAGGCATAGCCCGCCCCGTGAACGACCTCTCCCGTGGCTGCTCCGTTGATGACATCTACTACATGATTGCCATCACCGCCTGCCAGGCCATGGATGCCAAGAAATAAGGCAGTCAGCCCCAGAAAAACGCTTGGGAGCTATATGGCAGTTCGCCATATAG
>JAFLSH010000296.1 GCA_022511055.1 Prevotella sp.
TTGATGACACAGCCGTGTTCAAGAAGAACAAGGCGGGTGGAGATGTCAACGGTATGCTGCAGGTTATGCGAGCTGATAATGAGCGTGGCACCTGTACGTTGCTGATAGTCAGTAAGTACATGTTTCAGCTGGTTTTGGCTTGTCGGGTCAAGGAAATTGAAAGGCTCGTCAAGGATAACTAAGCTGGGCTCGTTGAACAGGGCGGCAATGATACCGACTTTTTGCTTGTTGCCAGCCGACAAGTTGCGTATCAGCTTCTTTTGACCGAAAATCTCGTCACTGCAAAAAGACAGATAAGGCTCTATGCGCTTGTCGACTGCGGAAATGCCGGAAATTTTGGCCAGAAACTGGAAATATTCGTCAGGCGTAAGAAAGTCAATCAGAAAGCCCTCGTCAATATAGGCTCCTGTGGATTGCTTCCAGTCCTCACTCTCTGCGGGATTGATTCCGTTCAGTGAAACACTGCCTTCGTCAGCCCTTAGCAGGTCAAGCAACAGGCGGAAAAGAGTTGTCTTTCCCGCACCGTTGTTGCCTACTAATCCCAAAATCTCGCCATCGTTGATAACCAACGAAGGTATGTTGCAGGCAGTAGTCTCGCCAAACTGCTTTTTGAGATTCTTTATTTCAAGCATCATTCATCCCCAAAAGGGAAATTAAAGTTACACGATACCTCGGCCGTGGCAGTTCTTGAACTTCTTTCCAGACCCGCAGGGGCAGGGGTCGTTACGCCCTGGCAGCTTGTCCTTAATGATGGGGTTGCGTGGCTGCTGGGCACGGGTGTCGTGCTGGGCTGCGGCACGCTGATTCTCATCGGTCAGCTTTTCCTCTTCCAAGTTTTGCTTCGACTCAGTGTATTGTTGCCGCTGTGTCGGCTGTTCTGGGGCAGCCTCTTGCACTTGCTGCACGACAGGTATCTGCGCCCGGGTAAGGATAGAGGTGATGCGATTGTACATCTCGTTAATCATGTCATCCCAGACCTTGGCGCTTTCCAGCTTGAAGATGAGCAACGGGTCTTTCTGTTCGTAGCTGGCGTTCTGTACAGAGTGCTTCAGTTCGTCGAGCTTGCGAAGGTTTTCCTTCCAGCAATCGTCAATGATATGCAGCAGAATGGCCTTCTCAAACTCCTTTACCACTGACTTGGATTCGGTCTCGTAGGCTTCCTTCAGGTTACAGGGAATGTTGAACATGCGTCTGCCGTCAGTGAGTGGCACCATGATTCGCTCGTACATAGCCCCTTGATTCTCATAGACTTGCTTAATGATGGGCTGGGCTACCTCGCGGATATGCTCAGTCTTGCGGCCGAAGTTTCCAATGGCAGCCTGGAATGCTTCCTCATTAAGTTGCTCACGGTTTTTGTTGATGTATTCCTCTTCGCTGAACGGAATTTCCATGGCTAAGATGTGCAGGAACTCCTCCTTACAGCTATTGTAGTCGGTAGAGTTTTCAATGATATTGACCACTCGGTCCCAGATAATGTTCGAAATATCCATGCCGATGCGTTCTCCCATCAGGGCGTGGCGGCGCTTTTCGTAGATAACGGTGCGCTGCTTGTTCATCACATCGTCATATTCAATCAAACGCTTACGAATGCCGAAGTTGTTTTCCTCAACTTTCTTCTGGGCGCGCTCAATACTCTTGGATATCATGGGGCTTTCTATCATTTCGCCCTCCTTGAATCCCAGCTTGTCCATCACGCCGGCTATGCGCTCAGAGGCAAACAAACGCATGAGCTTGTCTTCCAGAGACACAAAGAACACAGAAGAGCCAGGGTCGCCCTGACGGCCGGCACGACCGCGTAACTGGCGGTCAACGCGGCGGCTCTCGTGGCGCTCGGTGCCGATAATGGCCAGACCGCCAGCGGCTTTCACCTCATCGCTGAGCTTAATGTCAGTTCCTCGACCGGCCATGTTCGTTGCAATGGTCACGGCACCAAGTCCGTTGGTTGACTGACCGGCCAGAGCCACAATGTCTGCTTCCTTCTGGTGGAGCTTGGCGTTCAGCACCTGATGGGGAATGCCCTCGCGCTTGCCAGTCTCAGGATTGACATACATGTCGAGCATGCGGCTAAGCAGTTCGGAAATCTCCACGGATGTTGTACCAATCAGTGTCGGGCGGCCAGACTGGCGCATCTTGATGACTTCTTCGATAACAGCACGGTATTTCTCGCGGGCGGTCTTGTAGACACGGTCGTCTTGGTCGTTACGGATAACGGGGCGGTTGGTGGG
>JAFLSH010000297.1 GCA_022511055.1 Prevotella sp.
ACTTGAGCTGGGTGGGAATTTCCACATTGTTATAGCCGTAGATGCGCAGGATGTCCTCCACCACGTCGCATGGCCGCTGCACATCCACCCGGTAAGCAGGCACCTCGAGCAGCAGCCCCTCAGCATCTTCCGACAGGGTTTTCATCTCCAACGACTCGGTGATGCTCTTAATGGTTTCTACAGGTATCTCCTTGCCTATCAAGCGGTTTACATAGTCGTACTGCAGCGACACGCGCGGATTCTCCATCTTCTCCGGGTACACATCCTGTATCTCCATGGCCACCTTGCCGCCTGCCAGTTCCTTTACCATCAGCGCCGCTTGCTTCAGGGCATAGATGGTGCCATTCGGGTCGACACCGCGCTCAAAGCGGAACGAGGCATCGGTCGACAGTCCGTGGCGGCGGGCAGACTTGCGAATCCATGTCGGATGGAAGTAAGCCGACTCCAGCACCACGTTGCGCGTCGTCTCGTAGGTACCTGACCCCTTGCCGCCAAACACACCTGCGATGCACATGGCATCCTCGGCATTGCAGATTGCCAGGTCGCGGTCGGACAGCGTGTGTTCCTCGCCGTCAAGGGTGACGAACTTCGTGCCCTCAGGCTGGGTTTTCACTATAATCTTGTGGCCAGTCACCATGTCAGCATCAAACGTGTGCAGGGGTTGTCCGTAGGCCATCATGATGTAGTTCGTGATGTCGACGATATTGTTGATGGGGCGCAGTCCGACCGTCGTCAGCCGTTGCTTCAGCCACTCAGGCGACTCCTTCACCTCGCAGCCGGTCAGCGACACGCAGGCGTAGCGCCGGCAAGCCTCCGTGTTCTGAATCTCAACGCTGATGGGCAGGTCGTTGCTGTCCACGCAGAAGGCTTCATCGCCGGGGCGGTGCAGACTGGTCTCATAGCCGTTCTGCTTCAACCACGCATACAGGTCGCGTGCCACTCCCCAGTGCGAGAGCGCATCGGCGCGGTTGGCCGTGATGTCCACCTCAATCAGCCAGTCTGACTCCAGCTGGTAGTACTCAGCGGCAGGCGTACCCACCACGGCATCGTCAGGCAGTACGATGATGCCGTCGTGCGAAGTGCCGATGCCTATTTCGTCTTCTGCGCAAATCATGCCGCACGAGTCCACGCCGCGTAGCTTCGACTTCTTAATCTGGAACTCCTTGTCGCCATCGTAGAGCGTACAGCCCAGGTCAGCCACGATGACCTTCTGGCCTGCAGCCACGTTTGGTGCGCCGCAGACAATCTGCGAAGGCTCGCCACGCCCTAAGTCCACCGTGGTCACGTGCAGGTGGTCTGAGTTCGGGTGCATCTCGCAGGTCAGCACCTGACCGACATAGAGCCCCTTCAGGCCGCCGCGAATACTCTGCACTTCTTCCAGTGCGCCCACTTCCAGTCCTGTTGAGGTCAGGGCATCGCACACTTGTTGCGGTGTCAGCGTGAAGTCAACGTAGTCTTTCAGCCATTTATAAGAAATATTCATATGCTTTTTATATTTTCTTGCTATAATGAAATCGGGCGCAAAGGTACAAAAAAAACGGCAAATACTTGCATATTTCACACATTTTTTGGTAGAATTGAATCAGTAGCAGTTCCGCATTGGGCGAATTTATATCGGGTTATATCTATGCTAATGGTTGTTTGTAACTAATCTGATTGTCATAAAGATAAACTTGCAGATGCGGCTCTGTGCCAATATCAGCAATTTCATCCCAAAGTTTTTTTCTTCGTTCCAAGAGTCTCCGAAAGTAGGAAATGACATTACCGTCTTGGTTTTTCTTTGCCGCATTTTTTTTGAAAAAATACTCAACTATACATAAATCCGCATAACCAGCTGAAACACATGAAATTGTGGAATGTATAGTGGAATGCCTGACACACCCGACTATACACGATTTTAACTAAATTCATGTTATTTTCTACACTTTAGGATTCCTGTTTTGGAGCGAGAATTACCACCCCCGGTTTAGGTGTAGGGTAGTTTGGTAGGTGCAGTAGGTGTTGAAGAAGCCAAAACTCTATGGGTTTTGGGTAAAAAAGCGGCACTTTTTCAGAAAAAAGCGGCGCTTTAGAAAAATTACTCCGTGAGTTTTGCCCAAAACTCACGGAGTATTTCCCGAAACTCACGGAGAAATTTTCCTAAAGTGGCGCTTTTTGTCGCTAAAGTGCC
>JAFLSH010000298.1 GCA_022511055.1 Prevotella sp.
TCGTTTTACGTTTTAAGTTCTGTGTGCAAAGGTAGCAAAATATTTGGGAAAGAAAAAATATTTTGCTACCTTTGCACACACAAAACATGAAAAAGGAAATGAAGAAACTGGTCAGACTCTTATTTGTAACGATTATGGCAACCCTTACGGTAACGGCTTCGGCCCAGACAAACGGAAAAGTGATGAACCTGTGGCCCGGCGGCGCACCCAACACCAACGGCGACCCCACCGACACGGCCAAAGTAACCATATTCCTGCCCGATGCCAAGAAAGCCACGGGCCGCGCCATTGTCTGCTGCCCCGGCGGCGGCTACGGCCACCTGGCCATGCAGCACGAAGGCACCGACTGGGCCACATTCTTCAACAATCAGGGCATAGCCCTCATTGTGCTGAAATACCGCATGCCACGCGGCGTGCCGGGCGTGCCCATCAGCGATGCCGAGGCCGCCATCAGGCTGGTGCGCGCCAATGCCAAGGCATGGCGCATCAATCCGAAGCAGGTGGGCATCATGGGCTTCTCGGCCGGCGGCCATCTGGCATCGACCGTGGCCACGCAGGCCAAGGATGATGCCGCCCCGAACTTCCAGATACTCTTCTACCCGGTCATTACCATGGACTTAGGATTCACCCACAAGGGTTCTCACGACAATCTGTTAGGCACTGGCCACTCCAAGAAACAGCTGCGCCAGCTGGAACAGCAATACAGCAACGAGCTGCAGGCCAACCGCACCACACCCCGTGCCTTCATCGCCCTGAGCGATGACGACAGCGGCGTATCACCCCAGAACGGGGTCAGCTACTATCAGGCTCTGTTCCAGCACGATGTGCCTGCCTCACTCCATGTCTACCCTTCAGGCGGACACGGCTGGGGCTATCGCGAGACATTTGCCTATCACTACGAAATGGTGTTCGAGCTGAAGGCGTGGCTGCAAAGTTTCTGATTACAGCAGCTTCTTGATTTCAGCTTCCAAGTCGGTCATCTGCTGCGAGCGCTTCACCAGATTGTTGCCACGGTCAATGAGGAAGAACTCAGGCACGGCCGGCACATTGTAGAGCGTGACATAGCGTGAGTTCAGGCTCTCCGGGTCACGCACGCTAATCCACGGCAGGGCGGCAGTCATCTGCTTCCAGAAATGCTCATCAGCATCGAGCGACACCTGATAGATTTCCAGCCCCTGGGCATGGTACTTGTTATAGACCTCGCGCAGCATCAGGATGCGCTGGGGTGAGTCTTCCATGGCAAAGACATGGAAGTCGAGCAGCACCACCTGCCCCTTCAGGTCTGTCAGCCGGCACTGCTGCCCCTTGTTGTCAGTCAGCTCAATCTCAATCACGCCACTCTCTGTCACTTTGTTCGATTCCACCGACAATCCCATGTTGTTGGCATTGGCAATGCGCTCGTTCTTCATGCCCTCAATGGCAATGTTGTGCAGGTTCTCGCCGCGCTCGGCACCGGGATAGTAGGTATCCCAGCTTGTAGCCACGGCCGCAAACACCTTCACATCATCGGCATTCGCCTTCGGGTCGAAGATGAGCCAGCGCCCCAGGGTCTGGAACAGCGCGAAATAAGCGTAAGCCTTGTTGGGCTCTCTGAAGATATAGTTCAGCTTCACCTGCTCCTTATAGGTGTTCACCATGCGGAGCAGCGAGTCGCGCAGCTCATCAGGTGTCAACGTGCGCCCCTGCTCCAAGGCTATGGCGCGCTGCTGCAGGTCAATCTGCATGAGCGACAGCTCCTTGATTTTCTGGCAGTTCTCCGACCCTTCCACCTCATATCGGGTAGCCATGCCCGGCCACTGCGCCTTCACGCTGACAGTCTCGGTCGAGTCGATGCTCAGGTTGATAATCTGGTCGCTGATGCGCAGCCGGTAGAACTCCGGCGCCTCAGTAGCCTCGCCGCTGAAGGCAAACTGCCCATCCTTGCCTAACTTGGCCGAGTCAAGAATGTCGACACCAGTCAGGCCGATGTTCTCGAAATAGACGACCTGACCGTCTGCGCCTTCCACACTACCCACCACGTTGAACTTCTTGCCGCCGCAGGCGGTCATGCCAGCCACGGCCACGCCTACAACGGCGGCCGCAAAGAGCTTTTTTACGCTATGCTTCATCATTCTCGTTTATGTTTTGGGTGCAAAATTACACTTTTCAGTCAAAATATGC
>JAFLSH010000299.1 GCA_022511055.1 Prevotella sp.
AACTCCTCTTTAGAGAATGAAAATCTCTCGTCCTAACCGATAGACGAAGGGACCGTGTTCCGACTTTATATTGTCAAAATCGGCTGCAAAGGTACTACATTTTTTCCAATTAGCCAAATTTTCGTCTGGAAAAATGCAACAACAGGCTTTTTTTCTTACTTTTTCCGGCCGTGCAAGCCGCTATCTCCCAGATTTTTCGTAACTTTGCCGCTGTATGCTGACAAAGACAGAAGCCGTTGTGCTGCACAGTTTCAAGTATGGCGAGGCGAGGCTCATTGTAGAGATGTTTACCCGCCAGGAGGGCAGGCTGTCATTCATCGTGCAGCTGCCGAAAACGCCGAGGAGCAAGCTGAAAAAGCAGTTTTTTCAGCCGCTGACACTGCTTGAGGTGGTGGCCGACCTGCGCCCCAATGCCCAGTTGCAGAAGCTGAAGGATGCCCGCCTGCTGGCACCGTTCACCTCGCTGCCCTTCGAGCCTGTGAAACTGAGTATCTCGCTGTTCTTAGCGGAGTTCCTCTACCACGCCACGAAGGGCGAGCAGCAGAACGCGCCCCTCTTCGACTACATTGTCAGTTCGCTGCAATGGCTCGACAACTGCCAGCAGAGTACCGCCAACTTCCACCTGGTGTTCCTCATGCGGCTCAACCGTTTCCTCGGTTTCTACCCGAACTTGGAGGACTACCGGCCGGGCAGCTTCTTCGACCTGCGCACCAGCGGCTTCTGCGGGTCGGCCCCCATGCACCACGACTTCCTTGCGCCGGCAGAGGCCGAGAAGCTGCAACTGATGATGCGCATGGACTATGCCACCATGCACCTCTTTGCCCTCTCGCGCCACGACCGGCAGCGGCTGCTCGACGTGGCCCTGACCTACTACCGGCTGCACCTGCCCGTGTTCCCTGAGCTGCGCTCGCTCCCGGTGCTTCAGGAACTCTACGACTGAGGCGCACCGGCCACGGCTGCGCCGCCGACAGGCTGCGAAGACGACCGCGCGCCGCGAGATTTGTGGCCGAAAAACTTGCAGGTTTGGAAATAAGTACGTAATTTTGCACACATGGAACAATACGTTAACGATGCCATCGAGTTGCTGAGACAACTCATTGAGACCCCCTCGGTCAGCCGCGATGAAGCGCGCGCCGCTGATGTCATGGGCGCACACCTTGACCGCTGGCAGCTGCCCTACAGGCGCGAAGGCAACAACCTGTGGGTGTGCTGCCCCGACTTCGACGACCACAGGCCGACCGTGCTGCTGAACGCACACATAGACACGGTGAAGCCGGTCAGCACGTGGACCCGCGACCCCTTCCGCGCCACCGCCGAGGGCGACCGCCTCTACGGACTGGGCGCAAACGACTGCGGCGGCGGGCTGGTCAGCTTGTTGCAGGCATACCGCGCCATGGCGCAGCGCCCCCGCCCCTACAACCTCATCTGGCTGGCATCGGCCGAGGAGGAGGTGTCAGGCGAAAACGGCATCAGGCGCGCCCTGCCGCTGCTACCCCCCATTGCCGTGGCCATTGTCGGCGAGCCTACGGGCATGCAGCCCGCCATTGCCGAGCGGGGGCTGATGGTCATTGACGGCTATGCCCACGGCGTGAGCGGCCACGCCGCCCGCAACGAGGGTGTGAACGCCATATACGAAGCGCTTGACGACCTGGTGTGGCTGCGCGACTACCGCTTCGACAAGGTGAGCCCCCTGCTGGGGCCAACGAAGATGACGGTGACCGTAGTGGAGAGCGGCACGCAGCACAACGTAGTGCCCGACCTGATGCACTTTGTCATCGACGTGCGCCCCAACGAGTACTACCAGAACGAGAGCCTGTTCAGCTTTCTGCAACAGCACATGAAGAAGTGCGAGCTGAAGGCGCGCTCCTTCCGGCTGCACTCCTCAGCCATCGACACAAGCCACCCCCTGGTGCAGCGCTGCCTGAAGCTGGGCATGACGCCCTTCGGCTCGCCCACACTCAGCGACCAGGCGCTCATGCCTTTCCCCTCACTGAAGTTAGGGCCGGGGCAGTCGGCACGCAGCCATTCCGCCGATGAGTACATCTGCATTTCGGAAATCAGGAGCGCCATTGAGACCTACATCAGCCTCCTGGAACATCTGGAGCTGGGCGATTAGGCGACCCCTCACGCGCGCG